>JAYUIZ010000001.1:0-10578 GCA_043765595.1 Lysobacter sp.
ATCGGAATCCGTCAACTCCCCTGTGCGCTTTCTGTCGCTTCCCGCTGCGGTTTCTTTTCGGTCACCGCTGCAAGGGCGCGCATTGTGCATGGCAGCAAACGTTTTGGGAAGAGGTTTCTTCATCTTGACGTGAGGCCCGCTCTCCGCGATGGTCGTCCCTGGTTTTTTCCGGGAGCTTCCAAATGCGTGTATCGGGCGTAGCGGTGTTGTTTTCCTGCCTTTTAGTCAGCGGCTGCGGCAATGCAAGCGAGCACTGGGTCGAATTGAACGGCCAACGCTTCCTGGTGGAGATCGCGGACGACGACGGCGAACGCGCGCGCGGACTGATGTTCCGGGACGACATGGATGCCGATCGCGGGATGCTTTTCATCCATGAACGCGAAATGCCGCTCGCTTATTGGATGAAGAACACCAGGCTGCCGCTGGACATCCTCTACTTCGACAACGAGCGCAGGCTGGTATCGCAGCAGCGCGATGTCCCACCCTGTTCGTCCGGCAACCGCTGCCCGCCCTATCCCAGCGACGCGCCGGCACGCTATGTGCTTGAACTGAATGCCGGGCAGGCGGCGAAGATGGGCCTGAAGGACGGGACGGTGATCAGCTTCGGCCCGGACGTCCAGCCCACACCCTGAACCCGGCGGCATCGGGGCTTGTACCGGTCGAGGTCAGCCCGCAGTCTTGGGACATGACCGCATTCTTCACGCTTCCCGACTGGTCGACCCTGGCCGACCTCGCCGACGATCAAGTGCCGTTGCTCGGCAGCGCGTTGCTGATCGCCCATGACGAGTATCCCGACCTGGATCCCGCCGCCTGCAACGCGCTGGTCGAGGCCCATGCGGCCTCGCTGCGGCCGGAAGTCGACCGGATCGACAGCGCACCCATGAAGATGCAGGCGATCAATCGTAGTTTGTTCGAGGAATTGGGCTATGCGGGCAATCACGATGAGTACTACGATCCGCGCAACAGTTATCTGAACGAAGTCCTGACCCGGCGGCTGGGCAATCCGATTTCGCTGGCGGTGATCCAGATGGAAGTAGCGCAGCGGCTGGGCGTGGCGCTGGACGGGGTGTCGTTTCCCGGCCATTTCCTGGTCCGGCTGCCGGTGGACGATGGGGTGCTGGTGATGGACCCGTTCAACCGGGGACGTCCCCTCAATGCCGATGAGCTGCGCCAGCGGGCGCGACCGCATTTCGGCGAGGACGTTCCGGACGAAGCCCTGCTGCAGATTCTGGATCCCGCGCCGCCGCGGGCGATCCTGATACGGATGCTGCGGAATCTGCATGGCCTATATGTGGAAGGCAGCGACTGGGGCAGAGCGGTGCGGTGCAGCGACCGGATCCTGCGGCTGGCGCCGGACAATGCCGACGCGCTGCGCGATCGCGGCCTGGGATATTCGGAGCTGGGATATCAGGCCGGCGCATTGCGCGACCTGGGCCGCTATCTACAGAAGATGCCGGATGCCGACGACGCCGAGGCGATCCGCCACCGGCTGGTGGAGCAAGGCAGTCAACGCCAGCCGCGGCTGCATTGACAAGTATCGAAGCCGCTCGTTTCCATATGCATATGCAGAAACGAGCGGCCAGCCGGCAGGGGTTGGATGGGCTTAATGGCGAGCGCCCTCAGGCCATTTCCATCTCGAAGTCGCTCTTGGTCACGCCGCAGTCCGGACAGGTCCAGGTGTCGGGGATGTCCTCCCAGCGCGTGCCCGGAGCGATGCCCTCGTCCGGCAGTCCTTTGGCCTCGTCGTAGATGAAACCGCAGACGACGCACATCCAGGTGCGGTAGGCGACGGGGGCAACAGTGTCGTTCATCGGATAATGTCCAGGATCAGGAAACCAGCGTCATTCTCCCATTCCGCGCCCAGCGCCGAAAGCGCCCATTGATGATTTTTTCGCCCATTCCGTCCCACCCTGCTTCATCTACCGCCCCGATTCCGCACCGCGACTCGGCGCGTGGGGTGTACCTGATCACGCCCGACGACCCCGACACCGGGCGTCTGCTGGCGCGCGTGGATGCCGTGCTGGATCACGCGGCGCTGCTGCAATACCGCAACAAATCCGCTTCGGCCGGCCTGCGCCACGAGCAGGCCAAAGCGCTGCTGGCCCTGTGCGCGGCGCGGGGCGTAAGGCTGATCGTTAACGACGACCTGGCCCTGGCGCAGGCCATCGGCGCGGACGGGGTGCATCTGGGCGAAGACGACGGCGACGCCCGCGCGGCGCGGGTCGCGCTGGGGACGGACGCCCTGATCGGGGTGTCCTGCTACGACGATCTGTGGCGCGCCCGCGCGGCAGTGACTGCGGGTGCCGACTATGTCGCGTTTGGCGCGTTTTTCCCGTCGAGCACCAAGCCGAACGCCCGTCACGCCACGTTCGAGCTGCTGCGCGACAGCGCCGGGCTCGGCGTGCCGCGAGTGGCGATCGGCGGCATCACCCCCGACAATGCGCGATCGGTGGTGGCGGCCGGCGCCGACCTCATCGCGGTCATCAGCGGCGTGTTCGACGCCCCCGATCCGCCCGCCGCAGCGCGCGCTTATCGCGCGTGCTTCGATCAAGTTTGCCCAGCAGCTCGCGGCTGAAGCCGCTCCTACGCCGCTCCTACACCACCCCACACTGGATTTCGATGAAAACCGACCGTTCGCACGACCTGTTCGCCCGCGCGCAGACCCTGATGCCCGGCGGCGTCAATTCGCCGGTCCGCGCCTTCAAATCGGTCGGCGGCGAGCCGTTCTTCGTCGAACGCTCCGATGGCGCCTATCTGTATGACGTCGACGGCAACCGTTATATCGATTACGTGGGCTCGTGGGGGCCGATGATCGCCGGCCACAACCATCCGGCGGTGCTGGAGGCGGTGATCGCCACCGCGCGCAACGGCCTGAGCTTCGGTACGCCGAATCCGCTGGAAGTGACGATGGCCGAGACCATCACCCGGCTGATCCCGAGCTGCGAGATGGTGAGGATGGTCAATTCAGGCACCGAGGCCACGCTGTCGGCCGTCCGCCTGGCCCGCGGCGCCACCGGCCGCACCCGGATGCTGAAATTCGAGGGTTGCTACCACGGCCACGGCGACTCGTTCCTGGTGAAGGCCGGCTCCGGCATGCTGACCCTCGGGGTGCCGAACTCGCCGGGCGTGCCCAAGGCGCTGGCAGACCTCACCTCCACCCTGCCGTTCAACGATTTCGAGGCCGCCACGCAGTTGTTTGAGGCGATCGGCGGCGAAGTTGCAACGGTCATCGTCGAACCCGTGGTCGGCAACGCCAACTGTATCCCGCCGCGCGCGGGTTATCTGCAGCATCTGCGCGACCTCTGCACGCAGTACGGGGCAATTTTGATTTTCGACGAAGTGATGACCGGTTTCCGGGTCGCGCTGGGCGGCGCGCAGGCGGTGTATGACGTGACGCCCGACCTCAGCACCTTCGGCAAGATCATCGGCGGCGGCATGCCGGTGGGCGCCTACGGCGGCCGGCGCGAGCTGATGGCGCAGATCGCGCCCAGCGGCCCGATCTACCAGGCCGGCACGCTCAGCGGCAATCCGGTGGCGATGGCCGCCGGCCTGGCGATGCTGGGCCTGATCCAGGCGCCCGGCTTCTACGAAACGCTGGATGCCCGCACTGCCGCACTGTGCGCCGGGTTGGAAACCGCCGCGGCTGAAGCCGGCATTCCGTTCACCACCAACCGCGTGGGCAGCATGTTCGGGCTGTTTTTCACTGCCGAAAAGGTCGACACCTACGCCCAGGCCACCGCCTGCGACACCGCGGCGTTCAACCACTTTTTCCACGCGATGCTGGAACGCGGCGTCTATCTGGCGCCATCGGCGTTCGAGGCTGGTTTCCTGTCGATGGCGCACGACGACGCGGTGATTGCCGCAACTCTTGAGGCTGCCCGCGGGGCCTTCGGCGAATTGCGCGCAGCAGGCGGGCAGGCATGAGTACGCAACCGCCTCGCCCCGAAACCCTGTCCGTCCACATCGGCAACGAGCCCGACCCCGCCACCGGCGCGGTCGCGCCGCCGATCCATCTGGCCACGACCTTCCGCCACGGGGCCGACGGCGAACGCATCGCCGGCTACGAATACCAGCGCGAGGGCAACCCGACCAACGACCGCCTGCGCGAAGCGTTGGCGGCGCTGGAAGGCGGCGAAGACGCGATCACCTTCGCGTCCGGCATGGCCGCGATCAGCAATCTGCTGGAATGCCTGCCCAACGGCGCGCGCCTGCTGATCCCCGACGACTGCTACACCGGTCTGCGCATGGTCTGCGCCGAATATCTGCCGGAGCGCGGCATCGAAACGATGATGATCGACATGAGCGACCTGGACGCGGTACGCGCGGCCTGCGCGCAGTCGACTGCGCTGGTCTGGATCGAAACGCCGTCGAATCCGAAGCTGAAAGTCAGCGATATCGCCGAACTGGTGAGCATCGCGCATGCCGTCGGCGCGCTGGCGGTGGTCGACAACACCTTCGCCACTCCGTTGCTGCAGCGCCCACTGGCGCTGGGCGCAGATGTCGTCATGCATTCCACCACCAAATATTTCGGCGGCCACAGCGATGTGCTGGGCGGCGCGCTGGTGTTTGCCAAGCGCGACGACTTGTTCGCGAAGGTCGCGCATCGGGTCCACGTCACCGGCGCCACCCTCGCGCCTTTCAGCGCCTGGCTGATCCTGCGCGGCTGCCGCTCGCTGGGCGCGCGCATGGCGATGCACTGCGCCAACGCGCGTGCAGTGGCCGACTTCCTGGCCGCACAGCCGCAGATCGAACGGGTGAACTATCCGGGACTCGCGTCGCACCCCGGCCACGACGTGGCCGCGAAACAGATGCGCGATTTCGGCGGGATGATGAGTATCGAACTGCGCGGCGGCCGCGATGCGGCGCTGGCGATGGCAGGCAAACTGCGCATCTTCACCAACGCCACCTCGCTGGGCGGCTGCGAATCGCTGATCGAACACCGCGCGTCGGTCGAAGGCCCGAAGCCGCGCTCGCCGCAGAACCTGCTGCGGATGTCGGTGGGGCTGGAACATGTCGATGATTTGATCGAGGATCTGCGGCAGGCGTTGGCGTAATCGGAGCCGAGCCTCAGCGCAGATAACGGGTTGTTTCGGACCGCATTTGAATCTGGACCATGCCGTGGAACCGTAAGCAAGCGTGTATTCCACGAATAGTGCCATCATCGTCCCGCTGCACCTACCCCGACACCAAGGATACGTTAATGATCAGTTTGAAGCCCTTTTCCACACGCATCGCGCTGGTGGCGCTGCTGAGCGCGCCTTTCGCGTCGCACGCACAAGAAGACGAATCGCGTGCAGACGGCTGGGGCGTCGGCGTCGGCGTGTCTATCCGCAGCACTCTGTACGCCGGAGAGGAGAATCGGACCCTGCCGTTTCCGCTGGTCAACTACGAAGGCGAGCGCTTCTATGTGACAGGGCCTAAGCTCGGCTACAAGTTCATCGACAATGCATCTGTAACCCTCAGCACTTTTGTCGCCGCGCGTTTCGACGGGGTGGATGCAAAGGACTTCGGCAGAAACGCGCTGGCTGCGCGCGGCATCAATCGCGACCTGCTGGAAGACCGTGACCTGGGTGCGGATCTCGGCGCATCCGCCGTGTTCAAGACCGAGGCAGCCGGCGAATTTGAACTCGATCTGCGCGCGGATGCCACCAACACCAGCGACGGCTATCAGGCTTCGTTGGATTATCGCTATCCGTTTAAGGTGGGCCCAGCCAGGCTGATCCCCAGCATTGGAGTGGTCGCGCTGTCCGACAAACTCGCCAACTATTACTACGGCACGCTGCCGAAGGAAGTCGCGCGCGGCGTGATCGATTATCGGCCTGGCAGCGCCATCATCACGCGCGCCAGCTTCACTGCCATCCTGCCGACAAGCCCTCGCTGGGCTTTGATTGCCATCGTGAGCGCCGACGCCTATCCGGACGAGATCACCGACAGCCCGTTGATCGATGCAGGCACAGATATTGTGCCAAGCGTTTTTCTGGGCGTGATCCGTAATTTCTGACCACACAAGGCGCAGCGGGCGCTGAAAGCATGTTCAGCCGCTGTCGCAATGGCCATCCGAGCGCCTGTTCAAGATTTCTCTGCAACTGCGAATATCCTTGTTCGGGCGGCAAGCGGCGTTCAACTATTGTGATCCCTGTAGCGGCGAAGCGACCGCCCCGGCGCTGTTGCAACGGCTGGGGCAAAAATGGGGCCAAGCGAAGGTATCGGGCGAACATCCCCAGCGGTATGCTCGCCCCCCCATTTGGGGACTGCTGCGTCGCAATCCGACTCTAGTTATCGCTGGATGCCGCCGCCCATGAACGCCCGCAGCGCGCGCGACAGCCGTGCAATGCCTTCGGCCAGCGCCGCGTCGTCGATGTTCAGGGCCGGAACGAAACGCAGCACGTCGGGACCAGCCTGCAGCATCAGCAGACCTTCGGCAGCGGCGAGGTCGAGGATCTCGCCGGCGCGTCCGGCATACTGCGGCGCCAGCACCGCGCCCAGCATCAGACCGCGACCGCGCACTTCGGCGAACAGATTCAACTCGCGATCGATCGCGGCAAGGCCATCGCGCAGCGCGCGGCTCTGCTTTTCAACGTTCGCGACGATCTCGGCCGAGGACAGTTTGCCCAGCACAACGCGCGCGACCGCCGCCGCCAGCGGATTGCCGCCGAACGTGGTGCCGTGCGCGCCGAACTGCATGGCGTCGGCGACCTTGGGGCCGGCCAGCAGTGCGCCGATCGGGAAACCGCCGCCGAGCGCCTTCGCCAGCGTGACGATATCCGGCACCACGCCGTCCCCCCAGTGCGCGAACAGCAGCCCGGTGCGGCCCATACCGCACTGGATTTCGTCCAGCGCCAACAGCGCATCGTGGCGGTCGCACAGCGCGCGCACGCCGGCCAGATAACCGTCGCGGGCCGGCATCACGCCGCCCTCGCCCTGCACCGGCTCGATCAGCACTGCGCAGACATCGCCGCCGGCCATCGCGCCTTCCAGCTGATCCAGATCGTTGAAATCGACGTGCCGGAACCCGCCCGGCAGCGGCTCGTAGCCGGCCTGGTATTTCGGCTGCGCGGTGGCGGTGACCGCGGCCAGCGTGCGGCCGTGGAAACTGCCGTGGCAGGTGACGATGACGCGGCGCTCGGGCGGGCGGCCCTGCGCGCTCGCCCACTTGCGCGCGAGTTTGATCGCCGCCTCGTTGGCTTCGGTGCCGGAATTGCACAGGAACACACGTTCGGCGAAGCGCGAGGCCAGCACCAGCTCTTCGGCAAGACGCACCGGCGGTTCGCTGTAGAACACGTTGCTGGTGTGCCAGAGCTGGCCGGCCTGCTCGGTCACCGCAGCGACCAGATCGGGATCGCAGTGACCCAGGCCGCAAACGGCGATGCCCGCGCTGAGGTCGACGTAATCGCGACCTTCGATATCCCACACCCGGCTGCCCTCGCCGCGCGCAAGAATCACGTGGCGCGGTTTGTAGACCGGCAGGTAGTAGCGCTGACCCTTCTCGACCAGCGCCGCGGTGTCGCCCTGCGTCATCACCAGACTCCGGTGCTCGCCATCGAAGCCCACGGCTCCTGCGGCGGCAGATGGCCGTCCTGCAGCAGTTCCACCGAGACCAGGTCCGGCGAACGCACGAAGGCCATATGCCCATCGCGCGGCGGGCGGTTGATGGTGTAGCCCATCGCCTGCAGCCGCGCGCAGGTGTGGTAGATGTTGTCGACCCGGAATGCGAGATGGCCGAAGTTGCGGGCGGTGCCGTAGTCCTCTTCCGGCGAGCCGTCTTGCGGCGGCCAGTTGTAGGTCAGCTCGATCTCGGCGTCCGGGCTTTCGTCGGCTGCCAGGAAGACGAGGGTGAACTTACCGGCCGCGTTCTCCATCCGGCGCATTTCCTTCAGGCCCAGGCCTTCGCAGTAGAAGCGCAGCGATGCATCGATGTCGCGGACGCGGAGCATGGTGTGGAGGTATTTCATCAAGTGATGCCTGTGCGCTGAGAAACAGTGGGAAGAAGATGGAGGCGCGTGTCATTCAGAACGAGGGTGTGGTCCGAAGAGAAGCCTGTTTTCCGCGAACAGGAAGCGAGGCTCAAGCAGGTCCCTCCGCCCGCTGCGCGGGCGTTCGGGATGACAAGACTGTTGGCCATGACCGCCATGATCAAAGGAGTCCACTCAGAGAAACAGATCCGGCAGCAGCGGCTGCGACGGATCCACCGCGTAAACGGACAGATCGCTCACGCCGGCCTCGGCCAACACCTCGTCGTCGATCAGGAACCGGCCGTGGAAGCCTGCGGCGTTGCGCACCAGCACGGCGTGGGCGGCGTTGGCCATGATCTCCGGCCTGCGGCACTGCGCGATCTCGACGCCCGGAATCATGTTGATGGCGTCCGTGGCGATGACCGTGCGTGGCCACAGCGCATTGACGGCCACACCCTGCGGGCCGAACTCCGCAGCTAGGCCCAGGGTGACGAAGCTCATGCCCATCTTCGCCAGGGTGTAGCCGGTGTGCGGCGCCCACCACTTCGGGTCGAGGTTCGGCGGCGGCGCGAGGGTGAGGATGTGCGGGTTCGGCGCCTGCAGCAGATACGGCAGGCAGGCCTGCGCGCACAGGAAGCTGCCGCGGGCGTTGACCTGCTGCATCAGGTCGAAGCGCTTCATCGGCGTGTCCAGGGTGCCGCGCAGCCAGATCGCGCTGGCGTTGTTGATCAGGATGTCGATGCCGCCGAAGGTGTCGACGGTGGCCGCGACCGCGGCGCGGACTTCGTCCTCCTCGCGGATGTCGCACTTCAGCGCGAGCGCCTGCCCGCCCGCGGCGCGCACCGCATCGGCCGCGTCGTGGATGGTGCCGGGCAGCTTGGGATTGGGCACCGACGACTTCGCGGCGATGGCGATGTTGGCGCCGTCGCGCGCGGCGCGCAGCGCGATGGCCAGGCCGATGCCGCGCGAGGCGCCGGTGATGAAAAGGGTCTTGCCTGCGAGGGTAGTCATGGCGATGGGCGATCCGTATGCCGATGGGCGGACCATCGTACCGGCTGGCGGCATCGCGGGCACGGCAAGGCGGGCCGGAGCCCGCCTGCCTTCATTCGTCGATCGACAGGTCGATCAGGAAACGACCACCTGCGGATCCCAGTAGTAATACCCGTACAGCTGCTGCGTTTCGCCGTCCTGGGCCAGCGTATACAACGCGAAGTACACGTAGAAATTCTCGGTGCCGGCCTTGGCCACGCGCGTATCGAGGCTGGTGAAATTGATCGAGGCGGTCACCGGGGGCAGGCCGTTGGACGTCGTGGTATCCGGGATCACAGCATGCGCGCGGGTCACCAGGTTCGGCACGAACTGATTGAAGACGTTGTCGCCGCTCCAGTAATTGATGCCGTAGACGATCACCGCATCGTCGGAGTTGTCGTAGATCGAAGTGCCGTAGAACGAAACGAAATCGCCCGGATTCGCCATGAAAGACAGCGCCGCCGTGCCTTGTCCGCCAACGACGCCGCGCGGATCGGAGCAGATCATGAACTGGCTGTTGTGATCGATGCCGGTGGGCTTGTTCTGATCCTGACTGGGATTGGGGTAATGGGCCTTGACGTATTCCGTATCGATCACGATCAGGATGTTGATGCTTTCCGCGGAGGAAGCGTCGGCGGCGCTTTTGATGGTGCTCATGATGAAACTCCTTGTGAGGATCGTCTGTCAGTCCAGCGTTCCGGGAACGCCCGTTTGGATGGTGTCTGGCCTCCATGTGCATGAAGCACAAGGCACGTTAGTCCCAGCGCCACGGGCGCGAGGGCTCTTTGCGGTGCCACTGGTGCGCCGCATGCAACAGCGGTCATCGTCTGTCTGCGTCTCCCGGCCGATGACGCACTGCGGCGCCCGCGGAAAATCGTCGCTGTGGGCGGCGAGCCGGACTGCCAGGCGAGCGGCCGTTGATGGCCGGATTCAGGGCTTCGGACCCTGACCTTCGTTGTCTTCCCAGTGCAAGACGCGACGGGTGACGAAGCGGTAGACCGGCTTGCCGGTGCGGAACCACAGGTCGCGCACCCACGAGCGACGCTTGAGCAGGCGACGTTCGACCGGGGTGATGGATTCCGGGCAATAAGTACGCTTGTGTTTGAGCAGATGGCGCAGGTCCTCGCGCGCCAGCAGGCGCATCCAGCGCCCGCGCGCGGGGCCGCAGACCGCGAGCTGGAAATCGATGATCGCCGGGGTGCCGTCGGCCAGTACCAGCCAGTTGGCTTCCTTGGCCAGATCGTTGTGGGCGAAGCCGCGCCTGTGCAGCGCCTGCAGGCGGCGGCGCGCGAGCCGGAAATAGGCCAGATCGCCGCGCGGCGGGCGCTGGTACATCGCCGCGCCGTCCAGATAGCTGCGGTCGAGGCGGCGACCGTCCCAGTTCAACAACTGCGGCACTGCCTCCTCGCCCAGCACCCGCTGCAGGCCGCGGGCCTCGCGCCGCGCCAGCCACCAGGCCGGCAGCCGCAGCCACAGCGGCACATGGACCAGATCGCGACGCACGAACAGGCCGCGGGCGTCGCGCATCAAAGCGATGCGGCCGAAGCTGTCGGCTTTCAGCGCCTGGAGTTCGATGGCTTCGGAAGTCATCGCGGGA
>JAYUIZ010000002.1:0-3431 GCA_043765595.1 Lysobacter sp.
CCGATGAGGACACGACGATGCAATGGAAATCAGTGGCGGCCGTAGCCGCGCTCGCGACGGGTAGCACGTTGGCTGCATGTGGTGCGAACAGCACGACCCCGCACGTCGATCCTCCGGCAGCAGACGTATCAAGTGCGCCTGTGTCCGCTCAGATGCCGCCGATCGAAGTTGTTCCCCCGGCAATAGAGGCAACCGAGGCCAAACCCACCTCGCCCACCGACGAGAACTCGCCGGAACCTGCGCGTGGTGCTGCGATTCCTGTAGCGCAGCTTCGGCGGCAAGTTATGGCGTTGCTGGGGAGTTTCGAGAAGCTAGAGGATTTGGAGCACGATAACGTCGAGCGATCGATGCAGATCGAGCTGACTAAGCGCCTGACGATGGAGGACGGCTATCAGTATTTCGGTGCGACGACTGAAGGATGGGGTTATCGGGTTGGCGTCAGCCGTCTCGGAAGGATGGATGAGCCATCGACGATTCTGATCGACCTTGATGAAGGTGTCGAACCTTGGACCGATCAGCAACCGACCTACTGCACGCTGGCGTTCGAGCCGCTGGCGAAGGAACTGGTAGCGATGGGGTATGAGCGCGATATCAGCATATACAGACGTGCCGGCAAGCCCTCATGGGGGTTCGGCAGAGACTCGAAAGTGAACAATGCCGGTTTCGGGATCAGCATCTATATCTATGAACTAGAAACGACGGACGGAACCAAGCAAACGTGCATCAAGGGATTTAGAATTGGTGGAGGTGTCAGCAATGGCTAAGCTCTCGCCAAACCTGCAACACCTGACCGACGAACTGCCTGCCGACAAGCGAAAAGATATCGAAGAGGCCATCGCCAGCTCGCCGCATCTGCGACAGATCATGACCGAGGCGGTCAATGCGGGCACGCTGGAACACATCCGCATGGGTGTTCCGGGCGCCAACGAAGGTGGGCACTACAATGACGATAAGCGCGCGATCTATCTAAGCCCGGAGACATTCACTCGTACCGCTTTCAAACGCGATGCGGAAGCCCGCCTCGACGCGATCACCAGCACTCTCGGTCACGAGACCGGCCATGCGCTGTATGCGGAGAAAGCGAGGAAGGAATTGTATTTTGCAACGGGCTCCATCACCGAGGGCATTCGTGCGGCCGGTCCAGGCGGCGAGTTCAACGCTACAGGGCTGGTAGGCGCGTACATCCGCGATGCTCGACGCAACGAAGCGCAGGCGGAGATGCACGGTTGGGATGCGCTGGCGAGCCGGATCGAGTACATAAAGGGCAAGCCTCCAAGCCGTGACGAAATGCTTGAACGCATCGGTGCCAGTACGGATTGCGTCGATGAAATCAAAGGCATCCGACGCCTCGCCCCGGGCATCATCCTCGACGCCGACATGCACATGTCGGACACCCGTTTGCCGAAGGCGGGGCCGATCAATCTGGAACTGGTGGCGCAATGTCATTTCGACAACCCACGCGCCAGCCTGGGCGCCGGTGGCGCGGCGGACTACACGAACTACTACGGCGCATATCTGGTGCAACAGCTTGCGGATGACACCCGTCATTGGGTCAACCCGCCGACGGTCAGACTGGATATGGAAAAGCTGGGGCTGGACAAGGCGCAGTTGGAGAGTACTGGCCTGCGCTTGGGCAACGATGGTTTTTCGCTCGTCGATTCCAGCCAAGGCAAGTACAACCCCATGACCCTGCGCAGCTCCGGTAGCGGCATTCACGGAACGCCTGACGACATCGCGTTGGCCATGAACGACGTTCGGGCGCGCGACAGCGCAGGCGAGACGCCGGAGCCTGTCATCGCACCGCGCACCGTCGGCCTATCGGGCGGACGCGATGCCAATGACCGAACCGAACCCCAGCACGCAGCGCGTGCCGAAGCGCAGCCCGCTGCACCAACGACCACCTCGCCCGACCCCGCATTCGCTCATCGTGCGGCGATGGGGGACGAACGCGACCAACGCAAATCCCCCGCCGACCCTGATCGCACACAGACCGTCTCGCCCGACCCCGCGCAGTCGGCTCCGTTGTTGATAAGGCAGCCCGCACACCCCGGCCACGCGATATACATACAGACGTTGAGTCAGATTGAATGTGGCAACGTGGTGCCGGCGGGTCTGCTGACGCAGGAAGCTAAAAGCCGACTGGCGGCTGGTGTGGTGGGGCAGTTCCTTGCCGAAGACAAATTCGCGACTCGCATCGATAGTTTGTACGCGAGCAAGCACAACCCGTCCGGTCCCAGCTTGCCCGCCACGTTGATTGCGGTGCAGGGCGATCCGACGACCGACTATTGCCGTCGCGCGGGGATTAACGTCGAACAGGCGCTCCAGACCTCGATGGAGCAATCCTCGACAGTCGCCCAGACAATAGTGCAGGCGCGGGAGCAGGAACTGACGAAAGAACAGGAGCGCGCGCAGCAGCAGGACCGGGACGGCCCGAAGGCACCGACGATGCGGATCGGTCCACGCACACAGTCGCCTTCGATGGGGCCGCAAGGCGAGGGTGGTGGGGATGGAGGCGGCGGTGAATGATCGCGTCGGGTACCCGCCGCAGTGGATCAAGTCAACACCGGCCACGCGCCGGAGGCGGGCAAGGTGCTGAAGCCTGACGAACTGGTATGGATCGTGATCGGCGATCTGAAGAAGATCGAAGCGGGTGTGCGCGAACTGGGCTACGGCGAAGCGGTGCGTGCGCAGGTCGAATAAGCGCGAGCCCGATTCTGTAATGCTTCTGTAGGAGGGCCTTCAGGCCCGAGCTCCACGATCAGACACCACGATCAGACACCACGATCAGACATCACCATAGGATAGGAAGCTCGGGCCTGAAGGCCCTCCTACACAGAGACCCTCCTAGGGTCATCATTCGCGGATGCGGTACGGATCTTCGATCCCAAGTTCGGCCAAGATCTCGCGCTCCAGCTGTTCCATGCACTCGGCTTCGCGTTCGTCGTCGTGATCCATGCCCAGCAGGTGCAGCACGCCATGGACGGTGAGATGCGCGTAATGATGCATCGTCGGTTTGTCCTGTTCCGCAGCCTCGCGTGCGACCACTGGCGCGCACAGCACGATATCGCCCATCAGCGGCAGCACCACATCCTTGGGCATGATCACGCCTTCTGCGATGTCGGCCGGGAAGCTCAACACGTTGGTGGCGTAATCCTTGCCGCGATAGTGGCGGTTCAGCGCGCGGCCCTCGTCCTCGTCGACGATGCGGATGGCCAGATCGGCCTCGCGAATGCGGCCTTCCAGCGCAGCTGCGACCCAGCGTCGGAAACTGGTCGCCGCGGGCACGCCGGTGCGCGGCGCGGCGTAGCCGACAGCGACATCGAGACGAACGGGGCCCTTGGTCATGGCTCGCTCCGTGTGGCTGCGGCCTGTTCGACGCTCTGCTTCTCGTACGCCCGCACGATCTTGGCCACCAGCGGGTGGCGCACCAC
>JAYUIZ010000003.1:0-1188 GCA_043765595.1 Lysobacter sp.
TGATCGACGCCGATCGCTGCGACCGGATCTGCGAGGTGGCGATCAAGACCCCGGAGCAGCAGGGCGTGCAGGCGCAACACCGCATCCGCGAGGCCCTGAAGTCGCAGCGTACGGCGCTGTCGAATCTACTGCGCGGCGTGCTGCGCGAGTACGGCATCGTCATCCCGCAGGGCGCGGCGAAGGTGGCGCCGGCAGTGCGCGACGCGCTGGAAGACGCAGACAACGGTCTGCCGATGGCGCTGCGCGAGAGTCTCAGTGACTTGCTGCAACAGCGCGACGCGTTGAAGACGGCGATGGTGCAGATCGAACGATCGCTGGCCGCGTTCGCCAGACGCGATGCGGCCAGTCGTCGGCACAAGCAGGCGCCGGGCGTGGGCGTGCTGACGGCCACGGCGATCTCCGCCAGCGCCGGTGATCTGCATCGCTTCGCCAGCGGCCGGCACTTCGCGGCGTGGCTGGGACTGACGCCGCGCGAACACTCCTCGGGACGCAGCCGCAAGCTGGGCAGCATCACCAAACGCGGCGACCCGTACCTGCGCACGCTGCTGATCCACGGCGCGCGGTCGGTGCTGACCGCGGCCAACACCAAGCGCGTACGCGGTCAGGCGTTGGACCGGTTCCACGCCTGGGCGCTGGCGGTCGCCGAGCGTCGAGGCGCCAACAAGGCCGCGGTGGCGCTGGCCAACAAGATGGTGCGACGGCTGTGGGCGATGACCCGCGACGGCGCGTCGTTCGATGGCGATCACATCAGCGTGGCGCCTGCGATGCATTGACCACGACCTCCAACCGTTTCACCGCAACACCTATCATCGCAACATCCACTATCGCAACATCCATCGCGAGTTGTTGAAGACGCAGACTGATGACAACGGGCACGGTCCCGAAGCGGGCAAAGCCGATAACAATTCCGACCTTCGAGGTCGCTTGAACGATAGGCACCGCTTCGCGACTTTCATCATGGCTCGAACCCATGCGTAGCAACGCGTTGGGTTCACCGAAAAGCCGGATACACGAATGCAACCGTTTTCGCTGTCGCAGTCATCGCATCTTCAAACAACCGACGAATGGTACTTGCGTGGGGAGTCCATACACGAATTGTTAGGTGGCGGTGGATGCTGACGGGAGTGAAGCCATGATGCACTTGCCGAAAATCGAAGCCGGGGAGCCTGGGCGCGCACCCGAGAACTA
>JAYUIZ010000004.1:0-1187 GCA_043765595.1 Lysobacter sp.
GGCGATCGTGCTTCGGACAATCTGGCGAGTGCCCTGCGTTTCTCTCAATGGACAATGCGGGGCTCGACTCGGGTCGTGTTCGAAGCACGGCCCGGGTCACCTTCACTCGCTCAGCGAGTCGGATGGCGGAGATCGCCAACCCCGTCCTGACGCTCACCGTCCCTCAGCCAGCGCGACCCGCAAGGATCCGACTGCTCAATGGCGACTTCTTCGGCTGCAAGACATCTACCCGGCAACGAGCTGGATCTGATCAGGCCGCGGATCCCTCAAACAGCTCGCTCGGTAACACCGAGCGCCTGGTGCATTCGCTCCTGGTTGAAGCACTCGATGAAGGCGGCGAATCGCTTTTGCTGTCCGGCCATCGAGTTTGCTGGCGGCATTGCCGTCTCGTGCTTCAAGTCGAGGTGCATCCTCTCGTGCCCACCGTTGTCTTGCGGCTTCGCAGGACGGCTGAACGTTGGCTGGATGCCCAGCCTCATCACGAAGAGTGAAATCTGCGAGAGCCGCCCGAATCCGGTCGAGCCGAAGGGGGCTCCCGTATCGCTGTGGAGCATCTCTGGTAGCCCGTATTCCGCGAACGCGGACAGCAATGCGTCGATGACTGGCTGATGCCGCGTGTTCGGCAGTGCGACGATGCGCAGCACCTTCCTCGTGAAGGCATCTCGAATCGTGAGCGGGTAGCACATCATTCCGTTGCGCAGCCTGAACTGTCCCTTGAAGTCGATCGTCCAGATTTCATTCGGCGCTGTCGCCCGCTTTTGATGGAACACCGGCTTGTTTCTTCGCTGTCGGCGCCGCTTCGTCAGCAATCCCTCAGCCCGCAACAACTCCGTCAAAGTGCTCGCCGCTGGAAGCACAAGACTCGGCATCCTCGCTGCCACCTGGGCCAGCAAATGCTTCGGCCCCCAACGCGGATGCTGCCGCCGCAACTTGAAGAGCTCTTCGATGGCGGGGCCTTCAAACCTTCGCTGCGTCTTTCGCGCGCGCGACTGCTCCTTCAGCCCTGCCTCGACTCCGAGCTCGCGCACGCGCTTCAACCACTTCTGCGCAACTTGCCTCACCATCCCGACCATGACGGCTGACTCCGTCACCGTCATTCCCCTACCCACCAACTCAACCAACATCAGCTTGCGACCCATGCGACACGCGCTTTCTGGAACCATTTCTGGCTCCTGCCGTGTCACCGA
>JAYUIZ010000005.1:0-10563 GCA_043765595.1 Lysobacter sp.
ACCGGCGCTTGGCGCAGGATGTCGTCGACGAGCGCGGTCATGCGGTCGGTGTAGGAATGGCTCATGGTGCGCGCTCGCTGTGGGCGTTGGCATCGTGGGCGCGCAGCGACATCGCCGCGCCCAGCAGGCCCGGGCCGTTGTGGGTGATGACGCGGATCGTCACCGATTCGAGATACGCGGCGAAGCGGCCCTTGGCGAGGAAGCGTTCGCGGAAGGCGCTGCTACGCAGGAACGGAATGAAGCGCGGCACGATGCCGCCGGCCAGCATCACGGTGCGCGCGCCGTGGATCAGCGCAGCGTCGCCCGCTACGCTACCGAGCACCGCGCAGAAGCGGGCCAGCGTGCGGCGTGCGGCGAGGTCGTGGCCTTCCAGCGCGGCGGCGACAATGTCGGCGGGTTCGCGCAGATCCTGATGCTGGCCGGTGGCGTGATCGACTGCGCCGCGCAGCACGGCATCGATATGCGACAGACCGCTGCCGCACAGCAGGCGCTCGTTCGACACCCGGCCGAAGCGCGCGGTGAACCAGCGTGCGATCGCGAGTTCCTCTTCGCCCAGCGGCGCGAAACTGACGTGGCCGCCTTCGGTTTCCACGACCTGCCAGTGCGGATCGGTGCCGACCAGCATCGCGACGCCGAGGCCGGTGCCTGGACCGAGCACACTGATCGGGCCGTGCAGCGGCGCATCGTCGCTGCCGTGCACGGTGACCTGTTCGCCATCGGTGAGCGCCGGCACCGACCACGCGACCGCACCGAAATCGTTGAGCACGTGCAGGCGATCCAGACCGAGCGCGCCCTGCAGTTCGCGGCGCGTGAACGACCAGGCGCGATTGGTGAGCCTGATCTCTTCGCCGTTCACCGGGCTGGCGACGGCGATGGCGGCGTGACGCGGCTGTACGCCGACGGCTGCGAGATAATGCTCGGCCGCATGCTGCAGACTGGCGAACGCGGAGGCGTCGAGGCTGCGCGCATCGATCACCTGCGCGGTGGGCGCGGACAGATCGGTCAGCGCGAATCGCGCATTGGTGCCGCCGATGTCGGCGATCAGCGCGAGCGATGCGGGATTCACGGTGTCTCGCATCGATCAGGATTCCGGATTCGTATCGTTCGAGACATCGTTCGGGAACAGGCTGCAGGCGCCTTCTTCCGCAGAGCTCACCTGCGCGCGCATCAGTCCGAACAGTTCGCGGCCTACGCCGTACGCGTTGCCACGCAGGTCGATCGCCGCAGGTGTGCGTGTCGCCCACTCCGCTTCAAGCACATCTGCGTGCATGGTGCCCGCTTCGGCATCGATGCGGATCAGGTCGCCGTCGCGGAGTTTCGCGATGGCGCCGCCGCATGCGGCCTCGGGGGTGATGTGGATCGCCGCAAGCACCTTGCCCGATGCGCCGGACATGCGGCCGTCGGTCAGCAGCGCGACGTGCTGGCCGCGATCCTGCAGCAGCGCGAGCGTCGGCGTGAGTTTGTGCAGCTCGGGCATGCCGTTGGCGCGCGGGCCCTGGCCGCGGATCACCGCGACGAAATCGCCGCCGAGTCCGCCGGCCTTGAACGCATCCAGAAGCGCGTCCTGCGAATCGAAGACCTTCGCGGGCGCGGCGATGGCGCGATGTTCCGGCGCGACCGCGGAGATCTTGACCACCGCGCGGCCGAGGTTGCCCTGCAGCCGGCGCAGGCCGCCTTCGCGGTCGAAGGGTTCGGCGACGCCGCGCAGAATGCCGGTGTCGCGCGATTGCGCGGGCGGCGGTGCCCAGCGCAGCGCGGTGCCGTCGAGTTCGGGCACCTGCGTCTGCTGGCGCAGATCGCCGCCGTGCACGCAGAGGATGTCGGTGTGCATCAGCCCGGCGTCGATCAGTTCGCGGATCACGTAGCCGATGCCGCCGGCCGCGTGGAAATGATTCACGTCGGCGCTGCCGTTCGGGTACACGCGCGCCAGCAGCGGCGTGGCCTGCGAGAGTTCGTCGAGGTCGTCCCAATCGATGATCATCCCCGCAGCGCGCGCGATCGCGACCAGATGCAGCGCGTGATTGGTCGAGCCGCCGGTCGCAGCAAGCCCGACCATCGCGTTGACGATCGCTTTCTCGTCGACGGTATGGCCGAGCGGTCGATAGTTGTCGCCCAGCGCGGTGATGCGTAGCGCCTGTTCGGTCGCGGCGACCGTGAGCGCATCGCGCAGCGGCGTGTTCGGATTGATGAAGGCGGTGCCCGGCATGTGCAGGCCCATCACTTCCATCAGCATCTGGTTGGAATTTGCGGTGCCGTAGAACGTGCATGTGCCGGGGCTGTGATACGACGCCGATTCCGCTTCCAGCAGCTCGTCATGCGTCGCTTTGCCCTCGGCGTAACGCTGGCGCACCGCGGCCTTTTCCTTGTTCGGCAGGCCCGATGGCATCGGCCCGGCGGGGACGAAGATCACCGGCAGATGGCCGAAGCTGAGCGCGCCGATCAGCAGACCCGGCACGATCTTGTCGCAGATGCCGAGCATCAGTGCGGCGTCGAACATTTCGTGCGAGAGCGATACAGCGGTGGCCAGCGCGATGGTGTCGCGCGAGAACAGCGACAGCTCCATGCCGATGCGGCCCTGGGTCACGCCGTCGCACATCGCCGGCACACCGCCTGCGACCTGCGCGCTGCCGCCGGCGTTGCGTGCGGCCATGCGGATCAGCGTCGGATATTGCTCAAGCGGCTGATGCGCCGACAGCATGTCGTTGTAGGACGTGACGATGCCGATGTTGCCGCCGTCGCCGGTTTTCAGCATCGGTTTGTCGCTGCCGGATGCGGCGAAACCGTGGGCAAGATTGCCGCAGCTCAGGCTGCGGCGCGCGGGCGTATCGATGCGTGCGGCGTCGATGCGCGCGAGATAGTCGCCGCGGCTGCGCAGGCTGCGCTGGGCGATGCGTGCGGTGACGCGTTCGATGACGGGGTGGAGACTCATGGTGTGCGCGCCTCGCAGATATTCGTTTTTGGTGCGGCTGGTGTGGATGTGCGCTGTTGCTGAGAGCAAATCCCACCGCCGCCTGCTTCGCAGACGTCGACCCCCTTTTTCAAAGGGGGTAATAGCAATCCCACTGTTCCAGGGAATAACTGCAATTCCAGTGCGCTACCAAAAAAGCAGGCTCGCTTTCCCCCCCTTTGAAAAAGGGGGGCAGGGGGGATTTGCTTTTGCTTTGCTTCGCGCAAGAGTAAAGAAGTCATCATCACGGACTCCAATGCACATGCACCAGCGCATCGGTCGCATGCAGCAGCGCCGAGATTGGCGCGCCCAGCGGGTCGTAAGCGGCCTGCGCAGCGCGCAGCACCTCGCGCTTGCGCGCGCCGGTGACCAGCAGGTGCAGGCTGCGTGCGCGCAGCAGGCGGGCGAGGCCAAGAGTGATGCGCGGATACGGCGCTTCCGGCGGCAGGGGATTCGGCACCAGCAGGAACGCGTCTTCGGTCGAATCCACCGTCATCGCGGCGGGCAGCGCATCGGCGCCGGGAAACAGCGAGGCGGTATGCGCATCCTCGCCCATGCCCAGCACCACAGCATCGAATGCTTTGTCGTGAAAAGGCGCGAGCGCTGAGCGTGCATGCGCGAGGCTGGCGTCAGGGTCGCCGTCATCCGCGGTCAATGATTGGATGCGGAAGCCGTGCGTCGCTGCGAAGGCAGTACGCAGCCCGGCGGCATTGCTCGCGGGATGCTCGCGGCCCACGCAGCGGTCGTCGCCCGGCAAGGCGACCACGCGCGACCAGTCGACGCTGTCGGCCGATGCGAGTCGTCGATAGATCGGAAACGGAGTCTTGCCGCCGGCCAGCGCGATCAGCGCGACGCGGTCCGCGTGCAGCGCTGTCTTACAGGCCGTGCGCAGAAGATCAGCGACCGCGACGGTGAGCGCACCGATATCGGGATATTCGTGTTCGGTCCAGGCCATGGTTATCGCCCGCTCATTCGCGCCAGCTGTGATTATGTCGTTCGTTGAGCGCGACCGCCGCATTTGGACCCCAAGTGCCGGCAGCATAGGGCCGGGGCGCGACGCCCGAATGCTGCCAACCGTCGAGGATCGCATCCACCCACTGCCACGCTGCCTCGGTCTCGTCGCGCCGCACGAACAGCGTGCCGTTGCCTTCGATCGCATCCAGATATAAGCGCTCATAGGCCAGACGCCGGCGTACGTTGGCGAACTGCGCGTCCAGATCCAGATCCAGCGACACTTGCGACAGGCGCAGGCCATTGCGGTCCAGCCCCGGGGTCTTGTGCATCAGCTGCAGCTCGATGCGCTCTTCCGGCTGCAGGCGGATGATCAGCGCGTTGGGCTGGCTGGCGGCGCCGCCGCGGGCGAAGATCGAGTGCGGCACCTCGCGGAACTGCAGGTAGATCTCGGTGCAGCGATGCGGCATGCGCTTGCCGGTGCGCAGGTAGAACGGCACGCCCGACCAGCGCCAGTTGTCGATGTGCGCGCGCATCGCGACGAAAGTTTCGGTCTTGCTGTGACGGCCCGGCATCTGTACGGAAAGTTCTTCTAGGTACCCCGGCACCGCCTTGCCGCCGATCGCGCCGGCGGTGTACTGGCCGGCGACGGTCTCGGCAGCCACTTCCGCCCGACCGATGGGCCGCAGCGAGCGCAGCACCTTGATCTTCTCGTTGCGCACCGCGGTGGGCTCGAACTGCGAGGGCGGCTCCATCGCGGTCAGGCACACCAGCTGCAGGAGGTGGTTCTGCAGCATGTCGCGGATCGCGCCGGAGTTGTCGTAGTAGTCGCCACGGCCTTCCACGCCGACGGTCTCGGCGACGGTAATCTGCACCTGCTCGATATGCCGCGCATTCCACAGCGGCTCGAACAGGGCGTTGCCGAAGCGCAGCGCCAGCAGGTTCTGTACGCCATCCTTGCCGAGGTAATGATCGACGCGATAGACGCGATCCTCGTCGAAGCTGCGGGTGACGCCATCGTTGATGGCGATGGCTTCGGCCAGATCGTGGCCGATCGGCTTTTCCAGCATCACCCGGGTGCCGGGCCCGGCCAGGCCGTGACGGGCGAGCGCCGTGCAGGCCTGTTCGTAGAACTTGGGCGACGTGCTGAGGTGATAGACGACATCGCCGCTGCGCAGGCCGGCGATGCGTTCGGCCAGCGCGGCCATCGAGGCGTCGTCGTCCAGCGAGGCGGGCTGGTAGTGAATCCGCGCGAGCAGGCCTTGCAGGGTCGCGTCGTTGTGCTGATCGGCGGGCACGAAGCGCGCGATGGCATCAGCGACGACGCTGCGAAATGCGGCGTCGTCCAGCCCACTGCGTGCGGTGCCGAGGATGCGCATCGACGCGGGCAGCAGGCCGTCGCTGTGCAGGCCGTACAGCGAGGGCAACAGCATGCGCTGGGCGAGATCGCCGGTGGCGCCGAAAATGGTCAACAGGGTCGCGGGGGTGGGTGCGGTCACATGCATGGTCATCGGGTCGAATGCGCAAGCGTAATGGGCCGGGCATGTGTGGCGCGATGCATACGATTGCACCACGGCGGCAGGCGCAGGTGATCGTCTGGCATGCACGGGCTGGCGAACGCCCGCGCCGCGCAGGGCCGTCCGGCAAAGTTATTGACGCGATGCAACATGCACATTCGCCATTGAAATCATGAGGTTATTGAGGTGTTTTACCCCCGTATGACAACGCTGTCAATTGGACACAGAGCTTCATCGCCGTGGCGGACACGCATGCAAAGGGCTGGTGTCGGGCCACGGTGATCCAGGTGCATGCCAAGGAGAATTGTCCCAACCCGACGCGATAAAGCGTCGCAGACGCAGGTAGACGTTGAAGATGCATCGCATACGCAAATGCTTGGCCGGCCTGGTCGTGCTGTTGATTGGATTCGGGTTCAACGTGTGTTGCGCGATCATCATCCGGGCATCAATCCGGGCATCAATATTGTTGGGCAACAGACTACTGAACGATGCACGCAACGCGGCGCCGCAGGACTCCGGCACGCAGCTGCGGATCCAGGCGCAGGTGGCCGCGGTGCTCAATAGTCATGTGATCGAGACGCCCGCTAACTGGTACAACCGCAACGCGTTCTATCCGACCGTTTCGCTGGCGAACGGGCATGCGAAATGCTGGCACGACAGCGATATCCCCTGCGACTTACTTGTGTACGGGTTTTCGTATGACGATATGGGCGATCACAGCCCATCCCCGTATACGGCGATGGCGACGACCGTGACCAATAGCAACGGCTGGTGATGCTTCGGCCTTCATCGAAGCATTGTGATTAAAACGAAAGGGGGCTTGTTTGGCTCGCTGCCTTTTTAATGAAGCGATTCAAATGTGCATACAAAACGTTATGTCTTTGTCTACGGCCGAAGATAGCTTCGCCTTCCTGTTGGGTTTCCGATGGAAAACAGTTGAGGATTGCACTTTCTGTTTCTCGATCACCAGTGGGCGCAATGACGTTCAATCATTCAAAACGCGTGCAAAGCACGACCCAGTCTTTACCCGTCATCGTCCCAACGTTCTTGCCGTGATGCAGTCCCATCCAGACATGGGAGACCCGGAGTGCGGCGCAGAGGATGTGCGCCGTTTTTCGACGTGACAGGATGCCGCATCGAAAAATCCCCGCTACCTCACCGGCGGCAGATTTGCTTCGGCACTGAGTACTTTCTTTGGGTGACGTTCTTGACTCGCGTCTGTGGCGCTCGCCCTTCGGGCCGGCTTTGCCGTTCGCGCCGCAAGCGGCGCAGTGCGACAAAGTAAAGCTACCTGCGCGTCAGCGAGGAAGCTGTTGATCTTCTCGCTGAAATGATACGAGCTTCCTCAAGGCACTCCATTCGACGCCGCAGCACACTGCAGACGATGCGTCGGATCAGTACCCAGACCGATACCGGACACCGTAATTTCCAGCCCCGGCGCAGCGCGCAGCGCGAACGGCACGGTGACATTGCGCATATCGTTCACGCCTGCGCTGCGCAGGCATTTCAGGAGCATGCCGACGCGGAGCCACTCGCCGCGTGGCAGCGTGGCGAACTGCGACGTGACATCGATCGATGCGCCGCACTGCTCGCCGCACGCCGCCTGCAGTTCAACCTTGCCGGCTTTCGGCAGCGCGTCAATGCGCATGTCGGCGATCACCCATACATCGCCATCGGTCTGGCGCTGCAGGTCCAGCGCAGGCGTGGCCATCAGCGCGGCCGTGGAAGCGGCCGTGCCTGTCCAGCGCACTTGGCGCGCGTCTTCCTGCGCGAGGCGGTCCACGGCGGCGATCGATAGCGTGCCGTCGGGCGTGGCGCCGCGGGTGTGCATCACGTCGTAGGTGACGTTGTCCGCGCCGGTCAGGCGCAGGCGGAAGCCTTCGCTGGCCTGGCCCCGCACGAAGAACCGGTTCGGTTGCGACGCCGTAGCGGCGATGCCGGATTCCTCCGACAGCGCGGGCAAATCGCCGTTGTCGGTGTAGCGCAGGCCGTGGCCGTAGGCGAACAGCGGGTCGTAGCCGGGCTGGCCGATGTTGTTGGCGTACTGGTCCGCGCGTTTCGGCCACGAGAAGCTGAGCTTGCCCTTGAAGTCGTGCTGGACGCGGCCGTGCGCGTCGCGCAGCAGCACGTCGGCGATGCCGCCGCCTTCCGAGCCCGGCAGCCATGCGGCGACGAAGGCATCGGCGACGTTGATTTCGCGATTCATCCACAGCGGTCGTCCGCTGAGGAAGACCGCGACGACCGGGATGCCATCGGCCTTCAGTTGTTTCAGCAGTTCGAGGTCGCGGTCGTCGCCGGGTTTGTAGAGCAGATTCGGCAGATCGCCTTGGAATTCAGCGTAGGGATTCTCGCCGAACACCACGATCGCGGCGTCGGGTTTTTCCTTGTAGGCACCGTCCACCGCGAGTTCCGCGCGACCGCCTGCGGCGTCGATCTGCTGCTTCAGGCCTTCCCAGAGGGTATCGGCGTTGGGGTAATCGGCGCGCACGGTGCCGGTGCCCTGCCAGTTCAGCGTCCAGCCGCCGGACTGTTTGCCGGCGTCGTCGGCGCCATCTCCGGCGACCAGTACGCGTCGCTTGGGCGACAGCGGCAGCAGCCCGTTCCTGTTCTTCAGCAGCACCAGCGATTCGCGCACGGCTTGGCGCGCGACGGCGCGATGCGCGGGCGCGCCCAGCAGTTCGTAGCGGCCGCCGAGCGCACGCTGCGACGGCTTGGGCGCTTCAAACAGACCCATGAGCAACTTCACGCGCAGGATGCGTCGCGCCGCGTCGTCGAGGCGCGACGTCGGAATCAAGCCGGATTTCGCGTGCGCGACGGTGCTGTCGTATAGACCGCGCCAGCTGTCGGGCGCCATCGCCATGTCCAGGCCGGCGTTGAAGATGGCCGCGCAGTCGGTGATGGTGCAGCCTGCGATCTGGCCGTGGCCGTTCCAGTCGCCAACCACAAACCCCTCGAAGCCCATGCGATCTTTCAGCACGTCGGTCAGCAGGTCGCGGCGGCCGTGCATCTTCACGCCGTCGATGCTGTTGAACGACGCCATCACCGCCTGCGCGCCGGCGCGGATTGCGGTGACATAGCCGGCGGCATGCACGTCGCGCAGTGCGTCGTCGCCGGGGGTATCGCCCTGGTCCTTGCCGTTGTGCGTGCCGCCATCGCCGAGAAAATGTTTCACCGAAACCATCACGTGGCGATCATCCAGGAAGTCGCGGGCGCCGGGTTTGCCCTGTAGGCCTTCGACCATCGCGCCGGCATAGGCGGCGACGATCTCCGGATGCTCGGAATAGCCTTCATAAGCGCGGCCCCAGCGGTCGTCCAATGGCACCGCCACGGTCGGCGCGAACGCCCATTCCATGCCGGTAACGCGCGTTTCGTGCGCGGTGATCTCGCCGATGCGGCGCATCAGTTCGGGATTGCGGGTCGCACCTAGGCCGATGTTGTGCGGGAACAGCGTCGCGCCGACGATGTTGCTCTGGCCGTGCACGGCGTCGATGCCGAAGATCACCGGAATGGCCTTGCCGCCGCCGCGTGTGTCCATCGAGGCTTCCCAAAACGCATCGGCCAGCGCGAGCCATGCCGCGGGCTTGGCGTTGTACTGGTTGCCCGGGTCGGAGTTGCCGCCGGCGAGGATGGATCCGAGACGGTATTTGCGCAGATCGTCCGGGGTGATGGTGGTGATGTCGGCTTGCACGATCTGGCCGACTTTCTCTTCGATGGTCATGGCCGCGAGCAGGGCGTCGAGGCGCCGTTCGATCGCGGCGTCCTCGCGCAGCGGCCAGCCGGGAACGGGCCAGCGCGAGGGATCGATTGCGCTCGCGGTGGCGGTGTCGGGGCGATCCTGGGCGGACAGCGGCGCGTGGACGGCGCACATCGCGATCAGCACCGCGGCGCACAGCCGCGCGCGACGTGGAACGGTGCGGACATTGACGCCGGTGGATGCGTGGATGGACGCTCTGATCGAAGTGGCGGGCATGTTGGCGGGCATGGACGATGGATCCTCGCGCAGTCGCTGAAAAAAAAGGGGGGGGGATGGATGACAGCGCTGTCAACCGCGGTCAGAATACTACGCACCCCGCACCGTCGGTTGCTGCACAGCAACATGCGCATCGCGCTCGTGCGGATGCGGATCTTCCGCGGGCTGCGCGCTGGGATTGATGGGAACCGGCCGGCAGCTCTGGCAGTATCCCCGCCATTGAACAAACTGAGTGGATCGAAACCCATGCGCGTTCGGATCGAGGATGTTGCGAAAGTAGCCGGTGTGTCGATGAAGACGGTGTCGCGCGTCCTCAACCAGGAGCCCAACGTCTCCGAGCGTACGCGCAAGCGGGTGCAGACCGCCGTCGAAAAACTCAACTATCGCCCGCTGCCCTCGGCGCGGATGCTGGCCGGCCGGCGTTCGTATCTGGTGGCGATGCTGTTCGACAACCCGTCGAACAACTATCTGATGGAAGTGGAGATGGGCGTGCTGGATGCCTGCAGGTCGCAGCACTACCACCTGATGCTGTCGCCGATGACCTACGAAGGCAGCGTTGCCGCGGCCGAAGTCGAATCGCTGATCGTGCAGCTGCAGCTCGACGGCGTGGTGCTGACGCCGCCGATCACCGACGACCCGGCCGTGGTCGCGCGCCTGAAAGAACTCGATATCCCGTACGCGAGCGTGTCGGCGAAAGAGGAGAACCGAAGGATCGGCGTGGTGGTGGACGAGCACGGCGCGGTGTGCGCAATGGTGGCCCATCTGGTTGAGCTGGGGCACCGGCGCATCGCCCACATCAAGGGGCATCCGTCGCACGGCGCCAGCGCCTGGCGCCTCGCGGGTTACCGCGATGGCCTGGAACGCGCGGGCCTGCCGTACGACCCCGCCCTGGTGGTCGACGGCGAGTTCTCCTACGACTCCGGCCATGCCGCAACGCTGCGCCTGTTGGCGCTGGCGTCGCGACCCACCGCGATCTTCGCGGCGAACGACGACATGGCTGCTGGCGCGATCTGCGCGATCAGCGAGCAGGGACTGTCCGTGCCCGGCGATATCTCGGTCTGCGGCTTCGACGACACGCCGATCGCGCGGCAGATCCATCCCGCGCTTACCACCATCCGCCAGCCCACGCGCGAGATGGGCCGGCTGGCGGCGCTGGAGCTGCTGACCGAGATCCGCAA
>JAYUIZ010000006.1:0-3423 GCA_043765595.1 Lysobacter sp.
CTCGCGATCGATGTCCTCGGCGTCGTAGCCGAAACTGGAAATCGCTTCGCTGCGTGAGAGCAATCCACCGCGGATCGCCGCGATCATCGCGTCGAACTCTTTCTTCGGATCGACCCACTGCCAGCCCTGCGCGATCCACTTCACGGCCGTGTACTGGCGACGCCGCGCGACGCCGCCGCGCGCATAGCCGGGCAGCACCAGCGCGCCTTCGAGCACTGCCTGGGTCATCCACGCGCGCCACAGCGGGCGACACAGTTGATGGACGATGACGCCGTGCTGGATCGCTTCGCAGCGGCGACGAAATTCCAGCAGCCCGGCGCGGATGGAGGAATAGTTCACTTGCGTCAGATCGCCGGTGAGCATCTCGTAGGTGATGCCCATCGCGGCGGCGACGGCGCGGAACTGCTGACGCATGAACTCGGCGTAGCTCGAACCGACATCGGCCGGCTGCGAGAACGTCACGTCCTCGCCCGGCTCCAGGAACTGCATCGTCCCCGGCTCCAGACTCGCCATGGACACCCCCTGCGCGTCGGCCTCGCCCTCGCCCAGCAGCGGGTCGTCGGGCGCGCTGCGGGTGATGAAGCCGGCGAACATCGCCGCCGTCTTCTTGCGCACCAGCTCGGCGTCGTCGTACTGGTCGAGTTCGTGCAGCTTCACCAGCGCCCGCGCCAGCCACGGCTCTCCGCGGATCTGGCCCGGGCGCAGCGGCCGGAACAGGTGCAGCACCTCGTCCGCTGGCACGCGCGCAGTGTCGAGACCGCCGTGCGCCGACATCGGCGCGAGCATGCCGTCGCCGGGGTGGCTCTTGTAAAGGTGATACGCCACGCGCACGCCGAGGGCGTTGAACTCGATGCCAGCGCGGATGACGTTCCCCGAGGGCAGGTCGCGATGCAGCGTCGCCGGCAGGTGTTCGGGTTCGAGCAGCTGCAGCTGCAGGCCGACCGCGAGACGGTCTTCCGGACGTCGATACCGCAGGCGCACCAGACACTCGCCGCCTTCGAGCATCGCCCGGCAGGCGAGCGCCTGCAGACCGTACAGATCCGTCAGGCCAGCGGCGTCGGCCTCCTCGCACCAGTCGCGCCAGAGGGCCTGGACGATTTCGCGTTGAGTCGCGTCTTCGAGCATCGACTGCGGCTTGATACCGGTGCCGATGGCATTCGCCACGAAGGCTTCGACACCGGCTGCGGCCCAGGCATTGCGACGGACGAGGTCGCGACTCTTTGCGCGCAGCTCATCCTGCGCATATGCCAGTGCCGCGACCGCGCCGGGATTGCCGACCTGCCAGAAACGGGCGCGGCGTCCACCGCCGACGCCGTCGTAGGTGGGCGACGCACCGAACACCCGGGCACGCAGCCGCGTGAACCAACTCATCCGATCAGGTGCCCTTGCCGGTGTCGATGACCACACGACGCGGACGCCGCCTTGTCGTCCCCGCCGCGATCGCCTGCTCTTCTAGGCCGCGTCGAACGACGCCGATGGCCGCGATCAGGTCTTCGACCGAGCGGTACTCGACGGTGCGATCGCCGAAGGTGACGCGCTGCTCGCCGGTCGCGAGCGCACGTTCCAGCGCGGCGAGCTGTTCGGGGGTGTGGGCCATGCAGTAGGTCTCAGCGTTGGAGCCAGCGGCTCTTGACCACGCGCCGACGGGTCGGGCGCGCAGATGTGGAAAGGCCACCGGGCATTTCTGCCAATGCGGTGGCCTCGTTGGTGGGTGCATCGGACATCGGCATCGGTGCGTCCGGTGGTGGCAGTCCCAGTGATCGTTCCAGTTCGCGCCAATGGCGCTCCTCAAAACGATCCAGACCGGCAGCGGCAGCTGCCGCGCGGCAATAGGCAAAAATGTCGATTGCCTCATTGCGCTCGCGAAGTTTCTGCCACTCGCGTTTCGGATAGCCGTTACGGTCGCGACGCGTGACCAACTGTTCCGCGCACAGCTGCTGTAGGAACTCGGCGTCGATCTTCGGTAGATGGATGTAGCCCGGCGGATACACCAGTGTCGTCCCGTCTTCGGCCACCGCCGCCTGTTTGCGCAAGTGGTTGTACAACTCCTGCTTGGCAATGCCGACCGTGACCGCGTACAGCTTCAGTCCGCGACGCAGCTTCTTGCCGCCCACCGAGACATCCACCGCCGTCGGCGTACCGATCAGTGCTGCGCCACGCGCCACGCCCTTGACCGCCATCACGCGCGGATCGCGGCAGGCACGCACGAAGGCATACGCCTCCTGCGTCGCGAAGCCGGTGTCGATCGCGAAGCGCGCGAGCGGAACCTGCGCGCCGCAGGCGTGCGTCCAGGTCTCGCCAGTCATCGCGGCGAGTTGCTTCCACACCGCATCGCGGGCGGTCTCGCCCATCAGCACGCGATGTTCGATCAGCCACGCTTCCTTGCCACGACCGAAGGCCCAGACTGAGACCTCGATACGGTCCTTCTGCACGTCGGCGCCGCCGACCAGCAGTAGGCCGCCGTGCGGCACGCTGCCGATCCGGTAGTCCTCGCGCCGTTCGAGCAGTTGCTGCCAGTCCGGCGCTTCGCCGTCCTCGACCCAGGTCTCGCCCAGCTCGGTGTTCTTGAACGTCTTGATCGCCGAGGCCGAGCCCGTCGTCTTGTCGATCGCGGCTTCCCACGCCGCCGCGATCTCGCGCCACGTGCGCCAGCCCACCGGGCTGTACAGCGACGACAAATGGAACCCGGCCGTTCGGCCGTTGCCCGATGCGGTCGCGCGCCATTGGCCCTGCTCCAACATCCACGTCTTGTGGTGCTCGGCGATCGGGGTCGCGCACGACTCACAGATGTAGGCGACCGTCTCCGGTCGTCCACGTTCCCAGCGCAGCTGCTCGAAGCGCAACCACTGCGCATACGCGCAATGCGGGCACGGGACGAAATACCGACGCTGGTCGGACGCCTCGTACTCGCGCTCGATGCTGCTGGCGCCGGCAATGGTCGGCGTCGACACGATGAAGATCTTGCGCCGGGTGAAGGTGCGCGTGCGCGCCTCCGCCAGTGAGATCGCATCGCCCTCGCCTTCGACGTCGAGCGGATAACCATCCACCTCGTCGAGAAACAGGTACCGCACCGGCATCGAACGCAGACCGACTGCACTGTTCGCGCCGGTCATCACCAGCACGCCGCCGCGGAACTCCTTGGCGAGGATGGTGTTGCCTGCATCGCGCGAGCGTGCCGGTGCGATCAATGCGGCCAGCGCGGGCGACTCCTCGATCAGCGGATCGATCCGCTGCTTGGAGTTGCGCTTGGCCATCTCCACCGTCGGCCACACCGCCATCATCGGCCCGGGCGCGTGGTGGATCACATAGCCAATCCAGCAGCTTCCCGCTTCCGTACCGCCGATCTGCGCGCCCTTCATGAACACCACGCGCTCGACCGGCGAAGCCGGCGAGAGCGCATCCATGATCTCGCGCAGGTAGGGC
>JAYUIZ010000007.1:0-1185 GCA_043765595.1 Lysobacter sp.
CAGCGGAAGCGGGTCTGGCCCCAGTCGCTGGTGTAGCGCTTGTCCTGGGCATAGCCGCTGCTGGCGCCGTAGCCGATGCCGAAATCGCGTTCGCGATAACGGGCGGAAGAAGAGGTGGAATCGACTTGCGACTGCACGGCGACCGGCGTGTGCAGGGCAAGTGAGGCGTGGGTCTGCGAGGCGTTCATGTTGATCCTGAGAGGTTCGTGCGGGGATGACTTGCGGGCGTTGCGTGGTGGCTGCGGATCCGGAGACGGTTGGAACGCAAGCGGGTGACCGGTCGGATCAGGCGCAGCGGAAGCGGATCTGGCCCCAGTCGGTGGTGTAGCGCTTGTCCATGGCGTAACCGCTGCTCTTGCCGTAACCCACGCCGAAGCTGCGCGCGCCGTAACTGCGGCGGCTCTTGCTGGTGTTGGAGACGACGTTGCCGGTGGTGTCGGCCGAGGTGCGGACGGTGGTGGTGGTGGTGGTGTTCGAGACGTTCATGGCGGGTTCCGTGCGTGCTTGTGATTTGGTGTGTTGGTAATCTACAACACCTATCTACCGAAGCAGACATGCCGGAAGTCACCCCACTCTCGTCATCGACTTAAGTGCATGTTTTTATTTGCTTTGATGGTTTAGCGAGCCGACGAACGGTCGCGATGAGCCCCACCTGAAGGGATGACAGAGTGGGTTATGGACGAAAAACTGCGCAGATTCAGCCGGATCTGGGCATGAATCGAGCGGCTCAGCCGATCTGCGGAGGGATCGGACAGGCCGCGATGGCGGGCTTAGCCCCGGATCAAGCTCCGGGCAGGCGCTACAAAATTGGAGCCAGACCCGCGCCGAAGGCGGTAAAGATCCGCGTCAGCGGCCGGATGACCGGCGCCACTTCCGGGAAATCGCCCACCGGCTCGTAGCAACGCCGGAATTCGGGGTCGCGCGGGGAGATCGGTTGCGGGCAGTCCGGGCCCGGCTTGAACTCATAGCTGGTGGCGTAGCGCACCGGCCAGAAATCGAACAGCGGCAGCAGCTCGGAGATTTTCGACAGCGAATATTCCAGCCCTGAGAACACCGGCGGCTTGTCGCGGCGCGCGATCATCCATGCGTTGGCCGGCAGCATGTCGCGCTGGATGCTGGCGGCCAGCGCGCGCGCGAAGGCTGGGTCCTCGATCACCACCAACGATTCGGTGTTGTAGGTGTCGC
>JAYUIZ010000008.1:0-1183 GCA_043765595.1 Lysobacter sp.
TCAGGCCGGCCGCGCCGTAGGCATTGAACGTTTCGCCGTGGAGGTCGAATTTATGGGCCGTGATCTGCGCAAGGGTGCCGCCCAGCGAGTGTCCCGTGACCGAGACCGGCGGGGTTCTGCCGCTGCGCTCGCCTTCGGCCTTCGCCAGATCCAGTGCTTTCTGGGTCAGCGCGATCGCGTCGCTGGCCTGGTTGTTGACGCCATTGATGACCATGCCGCCATCGGTCTTGATGGCGTCCTTGTACAACTGGCCGCCTTTCATATCCACCGAGCTTTCGGTGCCGCGGTGGGCCACGACGATCTCGCGGGTGTCGAGCCGCTGGTAGATCGTGCCCTGATAGCCGTTGTCCTTGTTGTCGCTGAAAGCGAGCACCCTGTAATCGACGCCGCCGATGCTGACCTTGGCGTTCGGATCCGGATTGCGATCGCGGTAGGAATCTTCGCTCAGTGCGGCGTAATCACGGCTTGGCAGCGTCATGGCGATTCCTTGCGGGCAGACATGGTGAGGGTGAACTGCGGGCCGGCGCTGGCCTGATAGAACGTGGCGGAGTCTTCACCGAAGACGACATCCATGACCTCGGGCTTCTGCGCGAAATCACGGACCAGATAATGCTGGGTGACGGTGTTCCCGGCGATCAGCGCGTCTCCATCCATACCGCCGACGAAAGGCGTGGACGGGGAGCGGAAGCGGACGGTTGCGGAGACCAGCGACCATTCGCAGACGCCGAGTCCGAAGTAGTCTTCGTTCAGAAGCGCGTCCGCAAGCACCATCGCGGTGTACGCGCCGTCGTCGCTGCGGGTGAACTCTATCGGCACGCTGTGCTGCGGCGTCAGCAGCACGCCGCCGGCGGCGCGTTCGTAGTCCAGCGGCACGCAGTCCCGATTGCCGACCTCGAAGTCGAGTGATCCGTTCAGCGCGGCCACCGCGCCTGGTAACCCCGCGAACTTCAGCGTCAGTCGATGGCGCTGGCTTGTCGATGGGTTGGCTTTGACGGTGATTTCGGGGATTTTTCCGGGAGCGCCGTCGGCGGCGCTTCCCGTGGAGGTGGCGCTTTGGCAACTGGTCATGGTGGCAAGGATCATCAGGGCTGTGAGTGGGGAATGGCGGAAGGCCATATAAGCAACATCACGTGTGGTTATTACGGCATCTCACGCTAGACGGTCGGGCTTGCCAAGTCAATGT
>JAYUIZ010000009.1:0-3413 GCA_043765595.1 Lysobacter sp.
CATCTTTAAAAACCTCTCTTGCACCTTTATTATTATACACCAGCTCCCACCTAAGTGCATACCAGCGGGTGTGTATGGCGTCAACCGAAATACCCACTCGGGCAACAACCGCAGCGCCTTCAAGGGCGCCTGGCAGCCGCGCTTGGGCTTTTCGTACGATCTCTTCGCCGATCAGCGTCACGTTGTCTTTGGCGGCGCGGGCCGGTCTTACGACCGCAATCTGTTCGACTACATCGCGCTGGAGCAATCCAAGAGCACCTTCCCCAGATACGCGCTGAACTTCAACACCGCCGACCATCCGTGCACGGTCGGCACCAACAACTGCTTCGCGTGGGATCCGAGCTATCTGAATCCCGCCGCGCTGGCCGCGCTGGTGGCTGCCAACCCGAATCTCGGCGCCGAAGTGTTCCTCATCAACAACGACTTCAAAACGCCGTATTCCGACCAGTTCAGCATTGGCATGCGCAATGCGATCGATCTATGGGGTAAGCAGTGGACCACCTCGGCCACGCTGGCGCATATCCGCAGCTACGACGGAGTGATCTTCTCGCTGGGCAACCGGTATCCGGACGGCAGTTTCTACGGTCCAGGCAGAACCTTCGGCGGCGCCCCGTTCGGACAGCCGATTCCCGGTTTCGGCACGCTCATCCTGGGCGACAATGGCGTGGAAACCCGCGCGAACCAGCTCCTGCTCTCGGCCGAAAAGATCTTTTCGGCGTCGTCGCCTTGGGGCGTCACGCTGGCGTACACCTATACCGATTCGAAGGAAAACCGCAGCGGCGCCGCGGACAGCGACGAGCGTTTCGTATTCGACTATCCCAATCTCGACGATCATCCGTGGGTCGATTCGATCGGCATCTCCAAACACCGTTTCGTCGGCACCGGCCTGTTCGCGGTCGGTGGCGTCACTGTATCCGCGAAGCTGACGCTGGCCAGTCCGCCCGCGAAGAACGTGCTGAACTGTCTGGAGCCGACGCCCGCCGGAATCGACGACTGCGCCTTCGGCAGGTTCGAAGGCGGGTATTTCGACGATGCGAAATACCGCCAGCTCGATGTTGCTGTGCAGAAGGAATGGGATACCGGTGCCGGCATAAAGCTCCGGGTGCGCGGCGATCTGCTCAATCTCACCAACGAAAGGAATTACCTCGATTTCGGCACGTTCCGTGGCGTCGACGGGGTCGAGAATCCAACCTACGGACGTCGCGTCGGCGATGGCACCGCCTGGCCGCCGCGGATGCTGAAAGTCTCGGTGGGTCTGACTTGGTAAGTTTGGCGTCGCGGGTGGCGGCAACACCAGCCCGCGACATCTGATTCGCAAGAGGAGGCGTCCTTTGATCCGCTGTATGTCCACAGTCACCCGCCGCGCACTCACTGCGGCGGCGTCCTGCGCTTCCGTCGTACTGCTCGCCGGCTGCGGCGCGCTTTCCGGGTGGGCGCGCGACTCTGTCGATGCGACCATGCCGGCGGCGTCCGTCGCTTCGACAACATGCAATTCGTTATCGTCGCTGCCCCCGCTGTTCGACGACATCGAACGCCGCACCTTCGATTTCTTCTGGGAAACCACGGATGCGAGCAACGGTCTCGCGCCTGACCGGCATCCATCGCGGCCGTTCTCCAGTATCGCGGCGATTGGTTTTGCCCTCACTGCGTATCCAATCGGCGTCGAGCGCACCTGGATCACGCGCGCGCAGGCGATCGAACGCACGCTGACCACACTGAAGTTCCTCCGCGATGCGCCAGCCGGACCCGAGGCGACGGGAAAGGCCGGTTATCGCGGCTTCTACTACCACTTCCTCGACATGCGCAGCGGGCAGCGCTTTGCCGAGTGGGTCGAGCTGTCCAGCGTCGATACCGGGCTGATGATGATGGGCATTCTGTTCGCCCAGAGTTATTACGACCGCGACGATGCCGCCGAGCGCGAGATCCGCGAGATCGCCGATCAACTGTACCAGCGCGTCGAATGGGACTGGATGCGGCCGCGCGCGCCGCTGATTTCGATGGGCTGGCATCCCGAGACCAAAACCTTCATCGATCACGATTGGCGCGGGTACAACGAGGCGATGCTGGTTTACGTGCTGGCGTTGGGTTCGCCCACGCATCCCGTCGAACCGGATGCTTGGAAGGCGTGGACGCGCAGCTACGATCGCAACTGGGGCGAATTCCAGGGCCAAACGCATCTGCGCTTCGGGCCGCAGTTCGGCCATCAGTACAGCCATGTGTGGATCGATTTCCGCGGCATCCGGGACGCGTACACACGCGACAAAGGCTTGGACTATTTCGAGAACAGCCGGCGCGCGACGCTGGCGCAGCATGCCTATGCGGTCGCCAATCCGATGGGCTGGAAGGGCTACGACGGCAAGGTGTGGGGGTTGACCGCCAGTGACGGCCCGCAGGGCACGAAACAGACGTATCGCGGCGAACAGCGCGAGTTCCGCGGCTACAGCGCGCGCGGCCCGGGGCCGATCGACGGCTTCGACGACGGCACCCTCGCGCCGACCGCAGCGCTGGCGTCGCTGCCGTTCGCGCCGGAGCTGGTGGTGCAGGCGGCGGAAGCGATGCGCGCGCGTTACGGCGACGATCTGTATAACCGCTACGGCTTCCTCGACGCATTCAATCCGAGTTTCGAGTACGACGTTGCGCTGGTCACCGGAAAGGTCGTGCCGGGCAAGGGCTGGTTCGCCAGCGACTACCTGGGCATCGACCAGGGCCCGATCCTCGCGATGATCGCCAATCATCGCGATGGCTTCGTCTGGGACGTGATGAAGCGCAATCCGCACATCCGTCGCGGACTTGAGCGTGCTGGATTCGAGGGCGGATGGCTCGCCGCGCCATCGCCTGCGCCTGCGGCGACGCGGTAACTTAGGTCATGCGCCTGATCGCGATTGTGTTGTGCGTGGTGATCGGACTGACGGCCTGCCGTCGAGCCGATGACCGTGTCGCGATCCGCTTCTGGGCAATGGGTCGCGAGGCCGAGGTTGTCGGTGAACTCATCCCGCAGTTCGAGCGCGAACATCCCGGTCTGCGCGTCGATCTGCAGCAGATTCCATGGACGGCGGCGCACGAAAAACTGCTGACGGCATACGCGGCCGATGCGCTGCCGGACATCTGCCAGCTCGGCAATACCTGGGTGCCGGAATTCGCTGAACTGAACGCGCTGGAGCCGCTGCAGCCGTACGTCGATGGCTCTGGAATCGTCGACCAGAGTGATTATTTCGAGGGCATCTGGGACACCAATGTCGTCGATGGCCGTCTCTACGGTGTGCCGTGGTACGTCGATACGCGGCTGATGTTCTATCGCAAGGATCTGCTGGCCGCCGCCGGCTACGACCATCCGCCACAGACCTGGGCGGAATGGACCGCGGCCATGACTGCGATCAAGCGCCAGCGCGGTAAAGACCGCTACGCGATCCTGC
>JAYUIZ010000010.1:0-3407 GCA_043765595.1 Lysobacter sp.
GCATTTCGCTGTCGTCCAGATCGAAGCGTTTGCGGAAGGCTTTTGCATGCGCGGCGGCGGCCCAACTGCCGGGGTTGTCGACGATGAACTGGCGGATACGGCGCAGGTTTTCAGGTTCCGGGTGCCACAGTCCGGCGCCGATGAAACAGTTGCCAGGCTGCAGATGCAGGTAATACGACGGCGCTTCGACTTCGCGGCTGCGCGCATGGAACAGTCGCGCGCCCTGCCATAGTTTGTAGGGCGCCTTGTCGTTGGAGAAACGGGTATCGCGATGGATGCGGAAGAGTGAACCGCCGACGGTTTTCGGGTCGGCGCGGTAATGTTCGCTGACTTCGCGCAGCGCTGGCTGCAGATCGGTGATCAGCGCGAGGAACGGCGCGCGCACATGCTGTTCGTAATCCGCTTTGTGGGAATGGAACCATTCGCGGTCGTTGTGGCGGCCCAGTGCGCGCAGGAACTTGAAGCTGCGTTCGGTGAAGTAGTTGCTCATAAGGGCTTGCTCATAAGGGCTTGCTCATGTCAGGTCCGTCTCCAATGTCTGCGCCCAGGCCTGCAACTGATCGAGCAGGGCTTGCGCATGGCCGTCGTCGGCACGAGCGATGCGCAGTGCGGCGATTTCGACGCCATGGCTTTCAAATGTGAATTCGGACAATCCGTGGTCTTCACACAGACGGCTGCGGCGATAGTCGCGCCAGCGTTCGGCTTCGGTCGTGGACAGCGTTTCCGGCCAGTTGCGGGCGCGATACCGGAACAGCAGCTCCGGCAGACGCGGATCCTTGAACGCGAAATCGCGCTGGCCCAGCGCGGTCGGCGGCATGCTGCGCACTTCTGCGAACTTGCGCTTGTCGCCCTCCTGCAAGAAACCGTCGTACAGCGAGCCGTCCGCGTCCGCTGGCGCGAATTCGGCGCGCCCGGCATAGATGCGGCGGATCTTTTCCGCGAGTGCGGGGCCGGCATCGCGCAGTTGCTCAACGCGCGATTCGGCCAATGCCGGATCGATCTGCAGCCGCTCGAAATCGCTGTCGCGCAGATGCGCCCACTCGATCAGCATCGGGCTGCGGTTGAGATGTACTTCTTTCAGCGGGATCCGCGTTTCGCCCGGCGGCAGGTCCGCGGCCGGTGTGTACAGGCGGTCGGCGATCTCGTCGGCCTCCAGCGTCAACAGTGGCTCCGGCGATTCGTGCAGATCGAACACCACGATGCGGTTGTCGATCTTCGGATGACGGATCAAGGGCGCGACCGCCGCGGCGCATAGCCGCGATGCGGGGAAACGTTGGGAGACGTGCAGTACCGGCGTCATCGCCACGGTGTCGAGCATGCGCGCGGCGAATTTCTTGTCGCGCAGCTTCAGGGTGTAATCCCACAGTTTCGGCTGCGCATGCTTGAGCCTGCGGGCCATGCCGATCAGCGCGCGCACGTCCGACAGCGCTTCGTGCGCATCGCCTTCGCGCACGCCGTTGGCCTCAGCCAGATGTTCGAGTTTGAACGAGGGCGCGCCGTCCTCGCGCAGCGGCCAGACAATGCCCTCTGGACGCAGCGCATGCGCCAGCCGCATCACGTCCAGCAGATCCCAGCGCGAATTGCCGCCGCGCCACTCGCGTTCGTAGGGATCGTAGAACTGACGGAACAGGCCGTGACGGACGAATTCATCGTCGAAGCGCAGTGAGTTGTAGCCCAGGCTGCAGGTCTCCGGCGCCGACATCGCGTCGAAGATCCGCGCGAATGCGTCGGCTTCGGTGAGACCTTCGCGCAGCGCGCGCTGCGGCGCGATGCCGGTGATCAGGGTCGCGACGGGCGAGGGCAGCAGATCGTCGGCCGGCTGGACCAGGAAATCCCAAGGCTCGTCGATCTGCTTGAGATCGGCGTCGGTGCGGATTGCCGCGAACTGCGCGATCCGGCTCCGGCGCGGATCGGTTCCGAAGGTTTCCAGATCGTAGAACAGGAAGCTCGCGGCCACTCAGACCTCCGCCGTCAGTGGCGACAGGCGCGCGTGGACCATGCTGTCCACGGCGGTCCAGTCGAGGCCCTCGAGACTGTCGCGTCCTGCGGTGGCTTCCACCAGCAGGGCGCGCTGGACGCGGCCGCGTTCCAAAGCGGTGGCGTAGGGCAGGCGATGGAACGTCACCATTGCATAGCGCGGTACGAAATGGCCGGGATGCCGTTCGGCAAGGGCGCGTTCCAGCTCGCGCTGGAGCAGGAAATCGCTGTCGTCGACGCGATCGCTCATCTCGCGATAATTCTCCAGCGCCATCTGCTGGATCGCGGCGGCATTCGGCTTACGCTCCGCCTCGAAAGCCGCAAATGCGGTCGCGGTATCCGGGTCGCGCTGCAGATGCGTCGCCAGCGCCACGCAGTCCTCGAACGCGCAGTTCATACCCTGGCCGTGAAACGGCACCATCGCGTGCGCGGCGTCGCCCAGCAGCACCGCACGGCCGTCGAGATGCCAGCGGTCCAAGTAGAGCGTCGCCAGCATCCCGGCCGGGTTGGCTTCGTAATCGTGGCGCAGTTCCGGAATCAGCGGCAGCGCATCGGCGAAGTCGCGCGCGAACAGCGCTTCGCCTTCCGCGCCGCTGCGCACCGACGCGAAGCTGTTGTTGCCCTCGTTCGGCATGAACAGGGTGACGGTGAACGTGCGCTCGTCGTTTGGCAGCGCGATGCACATGTAATCGCCGCGTGGCCAGATATGCAGCGCATTGGCTTCGAGCTGGAAATCGCCGTCGAACCCGGGCGGAATTTCCAGCTCCTTGTAGCTGTGCGGCATCACCTCGACGCGTTCGCCCAAATCCGAGACCTGCATCATCGCCGCACGCAGATTCGAGCCCGCGCCGTCGCTGCCGATCAGGGCGTGGAACGGATGGGCGATGTTTTCGCCTTCGCTAACGAAATGTGCGATGCGCGCGTCGAAATCGACCCGGTCCAGACGATGGTCAAAATGCAGGCGCACGCCTGCGGCTTCTGCAGCGTTCAACAGCACGATATTCAGATCGCCGCGGCTGATCGACCAGATCGCTTCGCTGTCGTCCTTGCCGTAACGCTGCAGCTGCACGCGACCATCGGCGAAGTGCACCATCCGTCCGCGCATCATCACCGCCTGCTTCAGGACGTCGTCGTCGACACCGGCGCTGCGCAGCGCGTTCAGGCCACGCTCGGCCAGCGCGAGATTGATCGAACGGCCGCCGGCATAACCATGCATGCGCGGATCGCCGCGACGCTCGAACAAGTCTACCTGCCAGCCTTGGCGCGCGAGCAGAGTCGCCAGCAATGGGCCCGCCAGGCCTGCGCCGATGAGGGTGAGGCGTTTGTTTTCTGCGGTGCTCATGACAGCTGCACTCATACCTGCCACTCCTGTACCGTGCGCGCAAAGCGCAGGATGTCGCTGTGATTGTTGTAAAGCGGCGTGGGCGAGA
>JAYUIZ010000011.1:0-10455 GCA_043765595.1 Lysobacter sp.
CTGGCGCCAGCTACCCTCGCCGATAGGCGTCATCACCCTGACCTTGCTTTTCACATCGCTGAGCAGGTTGAGCACGAGATGCTGTTTAGTCCAGACGTATTCGGACAACGAGGTGTGTTCGTCGGGCAAGAACACCACATCGAATTCGCGGTTGCCGGCCATGAATTTGTCGAAATCGATCACCAGCAGCGAACCGGCCTCGTAGCTGCGGTCCTTGAGCTTCCACGGCTCGCGCAACTCGACCGTCAGCCACTGGTTGTGCACCGCTTTCTTCGCCGAATTTGGCACATCGATCTTGACCAGCTTGCCGTCCTTGCCGCGCAGCAACAGCTCGTCGTTGTAGAAGGCGATGGTACGGCTGACGAAATCGCGCTCGTATCCCGGAGTGAGGTCGCGGTAGGCAGCGATGTACATGTCCTGCGGCTTGCCTTCGTACACGACCTTGGCCGATGCCATGGACGTGCCGCGCTTCCATTCCTTGACCACGCGCGGGTAGCCGGCCCCGGTCAGCGAGCCGGCGCCGAAGTCGGTGTAGACGTACACGGTGTCGATGTCGACCCACTGCAGGCCGCCCTTCGCTTCCGGACGCGAGAAGCCGTCCGCCACCCACGTCTTGGCGTCGAGATCGAACTCGCGGCTGACATCGGCGTCAGCGCCGCCGCGCGACAGCGCGACCAAGCAGCGCTGATACTGCGGCTTGAGACATTCGGCGCCGTGCCAGACCCAGTTTTCGCTCTCGGCGACGTTCAGCGCGTCGATGTCGATCACGGTTTCCCACTGCGGCTCGGCCTTGCGGTATTCGGCCAGCGTGGTGCGCCGCCACAGCCCGCGCGGGTGGTCCTTGTCCTTCCACAGGTTGTAGTAGTAGCCGCCAATCTTGTCCACGCCTGGGATCCGCGCGTCGGAATCGAGGATCGCGCGCAGATCGGCTTCGAGTGTCTGGAACCCGGGCGCGTTGCCGATCTCGGCCTCGGCCTTGGCGTTGCGCTCGCGCACCCAGTCCAGGGCCTTCGCGTCCTCGACGCCTTCGAGCCAGAGGTAGGGGTCGGCGGCGGAAGCGGCAGTGGTTGTGGGCATGGTCGGCTTGGAGGCGGGGGCGGGGGTCGCGGCAAGGGTCGCGGCAAGGGTCGCGGCGGTCGTCGACACCCCGGCAAGGGCAAACGCAACGGCGAGGCAGACATGCGAATGCTTGGGCATGCGGGGGGTCCGGGACATGGTGACGGAAGGGGCCGCCACGCTAGCACAGCCTGCCCGGCTCCTTCTCTGCCGGAAGTCCCGCCGGGTTTCGCCTCCGCTGACACGCTGCGTCAGGGCTTCGCAACCGCCCTCAGGCTGCGCGCGGCATCGCCTCTGGGGGACGCACCGCGCGCGCGGCTCGGATCGGATGGATCGTGGCCATCGGCAGGACCCGGCAGCGCTCGCCACGCCGCCGCAGCGCCCGGGCAACGCCCCATGCGCTCAGCGGCAAGGCCAGCAGCCAGAACGGCAGCCAGCCCAAGGTATCGCTGACCCCACGCGCCGCCGGCAGCGACAGCATCGCCACCAGCGCCAGCGCGACCACGCCGAGCAGGGCCTGTTCGAAAAGAGAGATAGACGACGACTGACGCTGGGACATGACGGCGCTCCGGTTGGGCTGGCGGCCAGTGTTGCGGGGGCGGGTCTCAGGGGCTGCGACGCGATCGGGCAGGCAGCAGGCGGGGTAGGATGCGGCTGACAAAGGATGCGCATGGCCATCCTGAAACATTGATGGGAGCCTCATGTTCCACACCCTGTTCCTGATCGCGCAGCTGGCCAGCACCGATATTTCGTTCGCGCAGGCCAAGGCGCGCGCCGACGAATACGAATCGCTGCTCAGCCCGAAGGACAGCGCGACGCTGGTCGAGGCACAGAGCAAGGCGCTGACCGCTGCATTGGACGCATGCGGACCGGCCAAGAGCACATTCGCGCCGTTCACCATCGTCGTCCGGGTCGGGGTGAGCGGCGGCGTCGATCGCATCTGGCGCAACGACGACTCGGTTTTCGCGACATGCCTGGACCGGCATTTGACGTCTGCACAATTACCAGTCGTGGCGGGCAAACCGTTTCATGCGTCCTATGAGCTCAGCTTCGCGCCGTAGGCGCCGGCTCGAATTTTCGCGGAAACGTACGACAACATTGGATCTGAGCGTCCAGACTCCCAATAACGCAGACTACCCTAAGCATTCGAGGGATTCCGATCATGGCAAAAGCCAATCTGCTCAAGACCGAGACCAGAAGTTTTCTCGATCTTATAGGCAACGGGAAAATCTACCGTGTGCCGCCGTATCAGCGTGATTATTCTTGGGACGAGGAACACTGGGAGGACCTCTGGTCGGACATCAGCGTGCTTCAAAACAACCCGGAAGAGCGGCATTACATGGGGGCGCTCGTCGTAGAGGGTGTATCGGACCGTGAGTTCATGATTATTGATGGCCAGCAGCGAATCGCTACGCTGAGCGTGCTGGCGCTCGCGATTCTTTCTCGACTGAAGCATTTGATCGAAACCGGCCGGGAGGCCGAAGACAATGAGGAGCGGCTTCGTCAGCTCCGAAGCCGATTCATCGGAGAAAAGGATCCCACCTCGCTTACCGAATCGAGCAAGCTGTTTCTCAACGTCACAGACAACGCGTTCTTTCAGGACTACCTTGTGCAGCTGCGGGCGCCCCTCAACCCTCGCAGCCTGCCTACGTCGAATCGCGCCTTGTGGGACTGTTTCCAGTATTTCCGGCGGAAGCTCGACCGCGATGCCACCTTGGCCGATTCGGGAGCGGCGCTGTCTGCACTGCTGAACGAGGCGGTCGCACGCCAGCTGTTGTTCATCCTCATCACGGTCGAGGATGATTTGAACGCCTACACCGTATTTGAGACGCTCAATGCCCGAGGCCTAGAGCTTTCGGCGACCGACCTGCTGAAGAATTACCTGTTCTCCAAAATACGCGGCCAGCAAGACCTTGACGCGCTCGGCCGACGTTGGCACCGGCTTGTCACCACGGTCAGACAGGAGAAGTTTCCAGAATTCCTCCGCTATCACCTGCTTTGCGAAGAGCCAAAGATCCGTCAGCAACGATTGTTCAAATTGGTGAGAGACCGCGTTCGCGACCCAGCGGAGGTGTTCGCTCTGGTCGAGAAACTCGAAGCGCGCGCCGAACTTTTCGCGGCGATAGGCGATGCCGATCACGAATACTGGAAGGATTTTCCAGACGCATTGATTCACGTGCGCGAGCTGCTTCTCTTCCGAGTCAGACAACCCATGCCTGCATTGTTCGCGGCCTGGGAGCGCTGGGGGAAACCGGAATTCGTGAGATTGCTGAAATTGATCGTTGTTTTCTCATTCCGCTACACGGTTGTGAGCGGACTGAATCCCAACGATTTGGAGCCGCTATACCATGATTTGGCAAAGGGGATTTTGAACGGCACGGTAGCCACGCCGGCCGCAGCATTCAATGTCTTGAAGCGACTATATCCATCGAATGAAACTTTTGGGCCTGCCTTCGCTGAACTGACCATACCGACGAGCGGCCAGCGCGCGAAATTGGCGCGGTATATCCTCTGCAAGCTGGAAGCACATGCCTCCGGCACGCATCGGGAATGGCTTACCGATCCCGCCACCATCGAACATGTGCTCCCGGAAAATCCGACTGAAGGCTGGGACAGTGTCATCGCAGTCGATCGGCAACCGCAATATGTCTACAGGCTTGGAAACCTCACGTTGCTGGAAAGAAAGCTCAATCGCGACGCAGGCAACAAACTTTTCGACGACAAGAAGCACCTTTACGCCCAAAGCGAATATCGACTGACTAGAGCCATAGAGGAGCATGCCCCGCACGAGTGGGATGTCGCTGCAATCACCGTCCGTCAACGGCAGATGGCGGACCGCGCCGCAGATGTATGGCGCGCCGATTTTCCCTGAGATGTTCCAACGCGGACCGAGCCGCTCTGCGGACCCAAAAATTCACTTCTGATAATTGCTGACCGCAAGTTCCAGCATCGACTTCATCTGCTCGCGCAGCGACGCCGGTTCGATGATCTCCGCATCCGGGCCGTAGTGCAGGATGTCCATCAGCAGTTCGCGCGGGGCGCTGTAGGGGACTTTGCGTTCAAAGCGGCCGTCGGGGAGGAAGCGATCCTGCTGCTGCGAATGCCAGTGTTCGTCGGCAACCCAGCGCGCGATCTTCGGGTTGAAGATAATCGTCGCCCAGCCCTTCGGCGCGCCGGAGAAGATGCCGTAGCTGCCGGCGAGGTGATCGTTGAGCTCGTTGTCCGGCACATCGCGCGCGGGCGCGTCCTGCATGCGCGCGATGGCGATGCGGTCGACCGAAAAGCTGCGCAGCGCGTCGCGATCGTGGTCGTAAGCGTCCAGATACCAGTTGCCGCGGTAGTGGGTGATGCGCTGCGGCGAAACCACGCGACGGGTCTTCTCGTCGGTGGAGCGTGCACGGTAGTCGAAGTTCAGCTGTCTGCGCTCCAGCACCGTGGAACAGACGATGCGGAACACCTGTTCGTCCATGGTCCGGGTGCGGTGCGGGATGACGCGCACGCGCTCAACCGGCCAGCGCTTGCCGGGGGCGTGCTCCTCCAGCAGCTTCTCGATCCGCTGCTGCAGTGGCGCCAGCGCCGATGACAGCACCCCGCCGCCGGTGCGGCTGAGCAGTTGCTGCGCGGCGAGCAGCGCATGCAATTCTTCCGAATTCAGCCACAGCCCGGGCAGCTCGAAGCGTTCGCCTTCATTTGCGTCGTAGCGGAAACCGGCTTCGCCATCGCCCATGATCGGCGCCATCAGCGCGTCGCGCAGGAAGGCCAGGTCGCGGTAAGCGGTGGCGCGCGAGCACTCCAGCTCGTCCTGCAGGCGCTTCACCGTCACCGGATAGCGGGCGCTCTTCAGGATGCGGTGCAGGGAAAGAATGCGTTCGTAACGGTCCATGTGCTCGATTATGGCGGATGCGGGGCCAGGCGGTCATGCGTTGCGTCAGCATCTTCCGTCCGACAGGCATCGTATCGTGACATGGTCGCAGCGGATGCGACCATGAGGCATCCGCACACCGTTTCGCCCAGTCAGCGCTTCTCTATCCTTCGACAGCCGGGTTGTCCATCGCCCGCCAAACCACCTCAAGGAGCCGATCATGGGCCAGAACGCTATCCAGCAGTATTACGGGGAAACCCTCTCCAGTCAGCGCGACCTGAAGACCGGCGCCTGCTGCAGCCCCGAGTCCATGCCCGCCTACCTGCAGGGCTGGCTGGGCGAGATCCCGCGCGAAGTGACCGACAAGTTCTACGGCTGCGGCTCGCCCATTCCCGCCGCCGCTTTCGGCGCCACCGTGCTCGATCTGGGCTGCGGCACCGGCCGCGATGCCTTCCTTGCCTCGCGCCTGGTCGGTCCGGCCGGCCGGGTGATCGGCATCGACATGACACCACAGCAGTTGGCAGTGGCCGAGCGCAGCATCGCCGAACACCGCAAGGCCACGGGCCAGGACAACATCCAGTTCAGGCTCGGCTCGATCGAGGATCTGGCGGACGCCGGCATCGGCGATGGCAGCGTCGATGTGGTGATCTCCAACTGCGTGCTGAACCTTGCCAGCGACAAGGCGCGGGTGCTGTCCGAGGTCTTCCGCGCGCTCAAACCAGGCGGCGAGCTGTATTTCTCCGATGTCTTCGCCGACCGCCGTATCCCCGGCGCGCTGCTGCAGGATCCGGTGCTGCGCGGCGAATGCCTGTCCGGCGCGCTGTATCTGGAAGACTTCAGACGCCTGCTGCTGGCGCTGGGCTGCGCGGATTTCCGCATCGTGTCGCGCAGCCCGGTGCCGCTGCTGGATGCTGATATCGAAGCGGTGATCGGCCATGTGCGCTTCGAGAGCATCACCGTGCGCGCGTTCAAGCTGGACCTCGAAGATCGCTGCGAGGACTACGGCCAGGTCGCGACTTATCGCGGCACGATTCCGCATCACCCGCATGCGTTCGTGCTGGACGATCACCACCGATTCGAAACCGGGCGGCCGATGCTGATCTGCGGCAACACCGCCGATATGTTGGCCGAAACCCGCTATGGCGAGCACTTCACCGTCACCGCACGCGGCGCGCATTTCGGCCTGTTCGACTGCGCACCGGCCACGACGGCCACCGCCTCTGCGGCCTGTTGCTGAGCCTGCCGATGAAAGCCTCCAAAGCAATCCTGCTGCTGGTGCTGGTCGGCGCTGCGCTGGGCGTGTATTTCGGCGGACTGGGCGAGTATCTGAGCCTGCAGAAGCTGCAGCTGCTGCTCGGCGACGCCCGCGCGTATGCCGCCGCACATCCTTGGGCCGCGATCCTCGGCTTCGCCGCGATCTATGTCGGCGCAACCGCGCTGTCGATTCCGGGCGCAACGATTCTCACCCTGTTCGCGGGTGCGCTGTTCGGCTTGCTCACCGGCACCGTTGTAGTTGCGATCTCGGCGACGCTTGGCGCGACACTGTCGATGTTGAGCGCGCGCTATCTGTTCCGCGACACCGTGCGGGCGAAATTCGGCGAACGGCTGAAAACCGTCGATGCAGGGATCGAGCGTGAGGGCGGCTTCTATCTGTTCGCACTGCGTTTGGCCCCGGTGCTGCCGTTTTTCGTGATCAATCTGGCGATGGGCCTGACCGGGATTCGGGTCTTGACCTATGCCTGGGTGAGTCTGGTCGGCATGCTGCCGGGCACTCTTGTTTACGTGAACGCAGGACGTGAGCTGGGCAAGCTGCAGTCGCTCGGCGACATCCTCAGCCTGCCGCTGGCGCTCGCGTTCACCGCGTTGGCGCTGCTGCCGCTGATCGCGCGCAAAGCGCTGGATGCACTGCGCGCGCGCCGCGTCTATCGCGGCTGGACCAAACCGAAGCGCTTCGACCGCAATCTGATCGTGATCGGCGCGGGCGCTGCGGGTCTGGTGACCAGCTATATCGCCGCGACCGTGCGCGCGAAGGTCACCCTGATTGAGAAGGCTGAGATGGGCGGCGACTGTCTCAACCGCGGCTGCGTGCCTTCGAAGGCGCTGATCCGCGCCGCGCATGCCGCAGCGGAAGTGGATCGCGCGCCGGACTTCGGCATTCCCGCACAGCGCGGCATGCCCGATTTCGGCATGGTCATGGCGCATGTGCGCGCATCGATCGCGGCGATCGAGCCGAACGATTCGGTCGAACGCTACACCGGCCTTGGCGTCGAAGTGCTGCAGGGCGAAGCGCGGATCGTGTCGCCGTGGGAAGTGGAGGTGAACGGCCAGCGGCTCAGCGCGCGTCACTTGGTGATCGCCACCGGCGCGCGGCCGTTGGTGCCGCCGATTCCCGGTCTGGACACCGTGCCGTACTGCACGTCCGATACGTTCTGGAATCTCAAAACATTGCCGCAGCGGATCGTCGTGTTGGGCGGCGGCCCGATCGGCTGCGAACTGGCGCAAAGTCTGTCGCGCTTCGACTGCGATGTGAGCATCGTCGAGATGGCGCCGCAGCTGCTGGCGCGCGAAGACGCCGACGCCGCGGCCGTGGTGCAGGCATCGCTGGAACGCGACGGTGTGCGTGTACTGCTCGGGCGCAAGGCGACAGAGGCGTGCGTCGGCGAACCGCACGTGCTGGTGGTCGAACATGACGGCAAGCAAACTGAATTACCGTTCGATCTGCTGCTGGTCGCAGTGGGGCGCACCGCCAACGTCGACGGCTTCGGTCTGGAGACACTGGGCATTCCGCTGCGCAAAAACCGCACCATCGACACCGACGATTATCTACGCACCAGGTTTCCGAACATTCTCGCGGTGGGCGATGTTACCGGCCCGTTCCAGCTCACCCATGCCGGCGCACATCAAGCGTGGTACGCGGCGGTGAACGCGCTGTTTGGCCGCTTCAAGTCGTTCCGCGCCGATTACCGCGTGCTGCCGGCGGCCACCTATACCGATCCCGAGCTGGCGCGGGTCGGCATCAATGAACGCGAAGCCGAAACCCAGGGCATCGCGGTCGAAGTGATCGTGCATCCGTTCTCGGAGCTGGACCGTGCCATCGCGGAGGGCGCGACCGAAGGCTTCGTCAAGGTGCTGGTGGTGCCGGGCAAGGATAAAATTCTCGGTGCGACCATCGTCGGTGCGCGCGCCGGCGACCTGATCGCGATCTTCGCGCTGGCGATGAAGCACAACCTCGGCTTGGACAAGATTCTCGGCACGGTGTTCGCCTATCCGACCTTCGCCGAAAGCGCAAAATTTGCAGCCGGCACGCGCCGCAAACGCCATAAGCCGGAACGCATCCTGGCCTGGCTGCAGCGTTATCACGATTGGAATCGTCGATGAACAACAACAGCATCATGACTATTGCCCGGGCCGGGCATGCACAACACACCCTGTTGGCAGCGTGCGCGATGGCCACCGCGCTGCTGCTGGGCGCATCCGACGCGTCGGCCGCCAAGCCGGGTGCGAAACCTGTTGCGCAACCGCGCCCGTTGGTCGCGCGGCCGACCCCGTTTTCCTCCGGTCCGCTCGCCGCCACCGCGCCTCCGGGCTGGGCGCTGCAGACCTTGCCGAAAGTCGAACGGCAAACCCGCTACGACCTGATCAACGATGGCGGCAGCATCGTACTGCGCGCGCGCGCCGATGCGTCGGCGTCGTCGCTGCGTCACGGGCTGTTAGTGGATCCAAAACAGACCCCCATCCTGCGCTGGCGCTGGCGCACCGAACGCGTGTTGGAGGGCGGCGACATCGATACCAAACAGGGCGATGACTATGCCGCTCGCCTCTATGTTTTCTTTGATCGCAGCGAAGACCAGATGACGATGAAAGAACGCACCCTGCTGAAGCTTGGACGCATGCGCTACGGCAATCAGCTGCCCGCTGCGGCGCTGTGCTACGTCTGGGACAATCGCAAGCCGGTGGGCACGATTCAGGACAACGCCTATACGCCGTTCGTGGCGATGGTGGTTGCCAGCAGCGGCAGTGCCCAGGTCGGGCGTTGGGTGTCGCTGCAACGCGATGTGGCCGAAGACTACCGCCGCGCCTTCAACACCGATCCGCCGCGGATCATCGGCGTCGCGGTGTCGGTGGATACCGACAACACCGGCGAATCCACCACCACATACTTCGGCGATATCGACTTCGTCGCGCGTGCGCAACGATGAACACCGCATGGGTCGATAGCGTGGCGACTTCAGTGGCCGCGCCGATCACGCCTTTTCCAAGAATGCTGCTACGCCACGGGCTGGCGCTGCCGCGCACGCCGCTGGAAATCCTGCAGGTGAATCTGACCGCGCGCTGCAATCTGGCGTGCACGCACTGCCACGTCGAATCCGGGCCCAAGCGCGAGGAGGCGCTGGACGAACGCGGCATCGATCGGCTGATCGCACTGCTGTCGACCGCACCGGCGCTGCATACGCTGGATCTCACCGGCGGCGCACCGGAGCTGCACCCGCAGTTCCGTCGCCTCGTCAGTGCCGGACGCGCGCACGGGCTGAAGGTGATCGACCGCTGCAACCTGACCGTGCTGTTCGAGCCGGGGCAGGAAGACACTGCCGGGTTTCTGGCTGAACAGGGCGTCGCGGTGGTCGCATCGCTGCCGTGCTACTCGTCGGCGAATGTGGAAAAACAGCGCGGCAAAGGCGTGTTTTTGCAGAGTATTCATGCGCTGCAGCGGCTGAATGCGCTGGGCTACGGTCGCGAAGACAGCGCGCTCGAACTGGATCTGGTCTACAACCCGGGCGGACCTTCGCTGCCGCCGTCGCAGGCCGCGCTGGAAGCAGACTACCGCACGCGCCTGTTCGATGATTTCGGCATCGTCTTCCACCGGCTGTTCACCCTCGCCAATATGCCGATCAAACGCTTCCTGCATGCGCTGGAACGCGACGGTCAGCTCGACGCCTACATGCAGCTGCTGATCGATCACTTCAATCCGCGCGCGGCCGAAGGGGTGATGTGCAGGAATCTGGTGTCGGTGGGTTGGGACGGCGCACTGTACGACTGCGACTTCAACCAGATGCTCGCGCTGCCCTTGGGCGCGCAGCGAACGACATTGTGGGACATCGAACGCCTGGACGATATCGAACACCGACCGATCGCGTTCGGCGGCCACTGCTACGCCTGCACCGCCGGCAGCGGCAGCAGCTGCGGCGGTGCGCTGACCGGATGAGCGACCCGCTGTCGCAGGTGTCGATCGTGCTGCCGGTCGGGCCGGGCGACCACGCCTGGCCGCCGCTCTACGCTGCGCTGTGTGAACACGCCGCCGCTGCGGAGCTGCTGCCGGTGTTCGCCGACGGCGACCCACAAACCGCGCCTGCAGGCGCATTGCGCAGCCCGCGCGGCCGCGCACAGCAGCAAAATGCCGGAGCCCGCGCGGCGCGACGCGAGTGGCTGTGGTTCGTGCATGCCGACACCCGGATCACGGCCGACACCCTGCCCGCACTGCGCCTGTTTTTACAGCGCGGCGAACCGGCGCTGGGCTGGTTCCGGCTGCGCTTCGATGG
>JAYUIZ010000012.1:0-1176 GCA_043765595.1 Lysobacter sp.
TCCAGCCCACTGGCCTCAGGCGCGAACCGCTGCCCGATCAAGAACACATCGGCCACCGATTTATAGCCGCCGGCATGATCGTTGTCGCCGTGGCTCAGCACCGCGGCGTCAAGCTCGCGCACGCCCAGCGCCCGCAGCGCAGGCACGACGGCGCGTTCGCCGGCATCGAATCCTTCCGGGATCGCCGGCCCCATGTCGTATAACAATGTGTGATTCGCGGTACGGACCAGCACTGAAAGACCCTGTCCGACATCGAACATCACCAACTCCGCTTCGCCATGACGCGGCAATTCGCGATCCGGCCACAGCAGCGGTAGCCACAGCAGCAGCGTCAACGGTTTGCCCGGCACGCCGCGCGGCAGCAGGCACCAGAATGCCGCCAACAGCGACAGCGGCAGCGCGAACCAGCGCGGCTCCGGCAGCCACCACAGCGCCAGCGGGCTGTCGCTCAACCACCCAAACAGCGACCAGCTGGGATCGAACACCGTCGCTGCCAATCGCCATACCGGGCCACCCCAACCGGCGTGCAGCGACTCCAGACCCGTGCCGATCAGCGACAGCGGCACCACCAGCAGGCTCCACCACGGGATCGCCAGCAGATTCGCCACCGGGCCTGCAAGCGATGCCTGGCCGAACAGCACCACCGTCAGCGGCAACAATCCCACCGTCGCCACGCCCTGCGCCGCCAGGAATTCGCGCAACGGATGCTGCCCGCCCTGCGGCAGACACCACAGCAGCCAGGCGACGCCGCCGAAGCTCAGCCAGAAACCCGCCGTCAGCACCGAGAGCGGATCGAACAGGAGAATGGCGATCATCGCCAGCGACAGCGCATCGACCGGGCGCCAACCGCGGCGCGACAGGCAAGCCACGGCGACGACTGCGATCATCAGCACCGTGCGCACCGTCGGCAGCGCGAATCCCGCCAGCGCCGCGTACAGCGTCGCGCCGGCCAAAGCCGCCAGCACCGTCGCCTGCGGACGCGGCACGCGGCGACCCAGCGCAGGCCAGCACCACCACAGCGCGCGCATCAGCAATGCGAAGAATCCTGCGACCAGACCGACGTGGAATCCGGAAATCGCGATGAGGTGAGTCAACCCAGTCGCACGCAGCTGCGCCCAGTCGTCGTCGTCCAGCGCCCGCGTATCGCCCAGCGCGAGCGCGCGCACAAAGCGCGAA
>JAYUIZ010000013.1:0-3388 GCA_043765595.1 Lysobacter sp.
GGGCACTCGCTGCCTAGGCAGTTGTCGGTAGTCGAGGTGACCAGCGGCAACAGCGGCGAATCCTCGGGCAGCGCGTCGAGTTCCGCCAGGTCGCCCATCCGCGTGCGCCCGCTCCAGGCGACGATGCGCTGGAACTGGGTGATCTGTTCCTTGGACGTAAAGCGGGGTTCGCCTTTGCTTTTTTCCAGCCGGTATTTGCACAGGTAATTCGCGCGCCCTTTCAACAGCGCGGTCTTGATGCCCACGCCCAGCGCATCGCGCACCCGCGGCAGGTCGCGGTGATACAACTGATCTTGCAGCGCGCGGGTGCCGGTCGAGACGATAGTCTTCAGACCCGACAGCAGCGCCGGCACCAGATACGCAAACGTCTTGCCGGTGCCGGTGCCGGCTTCGGCCAGCAGCACCGCGCGATCCTCTACGGTTTCGGCGATCGCCATGGCCAGCTGCTGCTGCGGCATGCGCGGCGCGAAACCGGGGATTTTCACAGCAAGCACGCCACCGTCGCTCAGCGCATCGCGACAGGCGCGCGCCAGCGCGGAGCGCGAGTCCAGCGCAGTGTGGTCTTCGCCCGCATCGCGGCCGCTGCGGACATCGGGAACCATGTTCATCAGCTCAATACCGCGGTGGACCGGTGAGCGTGCACTCGGATTGCTTGCGCTCGGCGTCGACCAGCGCGGCCGCCGATTCCTCCGAGTCCCGCTTCCACTGCGCGAGCGTCTCGCCCTTGAGCTTGCCGTTCGCCCGCAGTTCCAAGACACGCTGACGGTGCGCAAGCTGCTGGCGGATCGTCGCCCAGTGCCGGCGGCACAGCGGCCCAACTTTGCCGCCCAGCGCGTAGGCGTCGCGCGCCAGCGCCGCCGCCTTGTCGAGATGCTTCTGCAGCACCGCGATTTCGGCGCGTTCCTGCAGCAGCGCCGGATCCTCCGGCGCAATGGCGATCGCCTTGTCCAGCGCCGCCGCGGCGTCGGGATAGCGGCGCGCGCTTTCGAACTGCGTGGCCTGCATGCGCAGATCTTCGACCATCGGATCGCGCAGTGGCTGCACGTCCAGCTCGCCCTTCTCGAACGCGCCGGCGGCACGGATTTCGGCGACCACTTGTTCCGGTGCCGGACCGCTCCATTCGGGGGCAGGCGGCGCGCTGGTGCAGGACGCCAGCAGAAGCAGGCCCGCGACAGGAGCAATACGGCGACTCATTCGACTCATGCGGTTCATGCGATACGGGTCTCGATGGCGCTGCCCGAGGGCAGCATGCCGCGCTGCTGATCGCGGCGTTCCTGCTCGCGACGCTCCTGTTCGCGGCGATCGGCGTCCTCGCGCTGGCGACGCTCCCGGTACTCGCGTTCGCGCGCCTCGCGGTATGCCTGATCGCGCTGCTGCTGCACGCGATACGCCTCATCGCTAGCGCGCAGTTCGGCGTAGCGCTGATCGTTATCGCGCTGGTCTTTTTCACGTTGAAGCCGTGCACCCTCGCGCGTCTGCTGCTCGCGGCGCTGCTGCTCTTCGCGGTCGCGTGCGTCCTGGTCCTGGCGTTCGCGTTCATCGCGCAGTTGCTGCTGGCGGCCTTGATCGTCGTCGCCTGCCCCGCTGTCGCCGCGGCCGAAAATTCTGCTCCAAAAGCCTTCATTTCCGGACCCGTCGCCCTCGCCTCCTTCCACGTTGTCGATGCTTTCGGGTTCAGCCAGCAAACACGGCTGGTAAGCGGGCGCGAACCCGGTCACGAAGCCGATCCTGCGCGCGCCGGGGCAGCCTGCGTCGGTAGTGTGGCCGTCGGCCACCCACTGCCAGTCGATGCCCTTGCTGCCGACCTGCAGCGGCGCGGTCGGCAGCCGCGAAAACAGTCCCGACCACACCCGCATCGCGCCGGTGGCGCCGTACAGGCCGGTGGACGCGTTCTGGTCGTTGCCGACCCAGACCACCGCGAGGTGATCGCCGGTCCAGCCCGCGAACCAGCTGTCGCGGCTGTCGTTGCTGGTGCCGGTCTTGCCGGCGGGCTGCAGGCGGCCAAGACCATCGTTCATCAACTGTCGGCCGGTGCCGGAGGTGACCGCCTGCTGCAGCGCCGAGGTCACCAGCCGCGCAGCCACCGCATCGCCGGCCTGCGCGGGTTTGGGCGCAGCATCGTAGCGGTTGAGCGCCTTGCCGTTGGCGTCCAGCACGCCCAGCACCGCGTGCAGCGGCTGGATTTCGCCGCCGGAGGCCAGAAACTGATACAGCTGCGCCATCGCGTACGGGCTCTGGTCCAGCGAGCCGAGGATCAGCGACGGATTCTGGCCGGCATCGATGCCGGCGAGCGTGCGCAGCAGGTCGCTCAGGCGCTGCGGCCCGACGTCCATGCCGATCCGCACCGTCGACTGGTTGTAAGACTGCGCCAGCGCATCGATCAGGCGCACGGTGCCGTGGCTGCGACCGTCGGAATTGCCGGGTTTCCAGCGTTTGCCGTTGTCGAGCACGATGCTGACCGGCGAATCGTCGACGGTCGACGCCAGCGAATATCTGTCGGGCTGCGCCAGCGCCAGCAGATAGACGAACGGTTTCAGCAGCGAGCCCACCGGACGCTGGGCCTGGAGCGCGCGATTGAAACCGTGCTCGTTGAAACTGCGGCTGCCCACCACCGCCAGCACTTCGCCGCTGTGGACATCGGTGACCACCACGCCGGCCTGCAGCGGCGGGCGGCGGGCGGTGCTCAATGCCTTCATCGCGCGGGTCACCGCACCTTCCGCATAGGCCTGCGCCGAGGGCGACATGCCGGTGAGCACGGTCAGCCCAGCGCCCTGCAGTTCTTCCTCGGAATAATCGCGCGCCAACTGGCGGCGGACCAGATCGACATACGCGGGAAAGCGGTTCGCGACCATGCTGCCGGGCACATCGGTGACGCCCAGCGACGCCTTCACAGCGCGGTCGTATTCCTTCTGGTCGATGATGCCGGTCTCCAGCATCTTCGCCAGCACCAGATTGCGGCGCTCAAGCGCGCGTTCCGGCTGTTTGCGCGGGTTGTACCAGGACGGCCCTTTCACCAGCGCGACCAGCAGCGCGATGTGCTCGGTGGACAGATCATCCAGATGCCGTCCGAAATAGAATTCGGCGCCCGACGCGAAACCGTGGATCGCCTGCGAGCCGCGCTGGCCGATGTCGACCTGATTGAGATAGGCCTCCAGAATCACGCCTTTCTCGTAGCGCGCGTCGATGATCAGCGCGTACAGGATTTCGTTGAACTTGCGGGTATAAGTCTGCTCCTTGCCGATGCCGAGCAGGCCGGAGCGCGCGAGCTGCTGGGTCAGCGTGCTGCCGCCCTGCCTGACATCGCCGCCGGATTTGACCCAGACCCACAGCGCGCGGGCCATGCCGCTAGGGTCGATGCCGTGGTGGCGGGCGAAATCGCGATCCTCCA
>JAYUIZ010000014.1:0-1171 GCA_043765595.1 Lysobacter sp.
TTCGGACACCCTCACGGTTGACCGCAGAATCACGCTGACTGTCGCCGAAGTCGGCAATGCGACCACGGTCGTTACTCCGGCACAAACTTCGGCAGTAACCGCGTTCACCGTCACTAACTCTTCGAACGCCACGCTCGATTTCCTGCTTGGTGCAGCTCAGCAAGTCGGCAGTGCCGGTCCGCATGCCAACACAGACACCATCGACGTCACCAACGTAAGGATTTTCCGCGATTCGACCACCAGCGGCACTGTCGGCAGCTACGACGCTGGTGACACGCTCGTCACCTACCTCGACGAGATCGCCGCAGACGCCACGATTACCGTGTTTGTCTTGGCCGACGTGCCAACAGCGCAGCCCAATGGCGCGGTTGCCGTAGTCACGCTGACCGCAACGGGCCGTGAAGGCCTCGGCATTGGCAGCCAGGGCGCTGCGCTTGTCCAGACCGTCGGTGCCAATACTGCATCGATGGATACGGTATTCGGCGACGGCGCTGGTGCAACCGATGCCCTACGCGACGCTGCATTCTCGGCCCGCGACGACTACACCGTCTCGGCCGCTACGTTGAGCGCGACCAAGACATCGCGGATCATTAGCGATCCGGTTAACCTCCTGGTCAACCCCAAGATGATCCCCGGCGCGACCATCGAATACTGCATCGCAGTCGCCAATGCCGCTGGCACCAGCGCCACGGCAACATCTGTCACGATCACCGATCCGGTCCCCGCCAACCTGACCTACGACGTGACCTTTGGCGTAAAAACCAACGGCACGGTAACCGGCAGCACCTGCAATGCAGACACTACCGGCACCGGCACGCAGGCTTCGGGCACGGTATCCGGCACAATCGCCTCTGTTGCAGCTGGCGAAACCAAGACGCTCCTGTTCCGCGCCACGATCAACTGATCACGCCGCAAAGGGACAGGCAGGCGGCGGCGTCCGGGGGGATGCCGCCGCCCCAGCCTGAAAGAGGTCTGATCAATTCCAAGCAGACCTGTGGAGCATATCATGACGTATCGCAGCAGATTGCTAGGTGCGGCGGGCTTTATCGCCCTTACCCTTCTTGGCACCAATACAGCCTACGCCGCTGGCACTGCGGAGACCGCCGGCACCGGAACGCAGGCTTCAGGCACTGTCTCTAGCACAGTCGCTTCTGTTGCAGCTGGCGAAACC
>JAYUIZ010000015.1:0-3384 GCA_043765595.1 Lysobacter sp.
GCGTGGCTGATCCTTCGCCACCGAAGCGACGAAATCGTTCGGGATGGCTGCGAACGCCAGCGGCTCGACGCGCACTTCGGCTAGGGCGACATCGCGTCCCGCCGCATCGCGCATCTCGATCGCGAGATGACGCGCCTCGGACTCCGGCAGCGCGATCCAGTCGCGTCCGCCGTCGCTGCCGACCACGTCGCGCAGCGTGCGCCAATCGCGGCCATCGTCGGACGACAGAACGGCATACGCGGCTGGATGCGCGCCCTCGGCCCAATCGATGCGCAGGCCGCCGAATTCGGTCGGCGCGCGCAGATCGAGCGTCAGCCGCTGCGCACCGGAACCCGCACGCCAGACCGTGGCCGCATCGCCGTCGAATGCCCTGCCGGAGTCGCGCGCAGCAATGGTCGCACTTGCGGAGGCGATCCGCGGTTCCATGGCATCGGGCGGCAGCGCGGTAAAACGCAGGTCGTCGATGCAAACCGTTCCTTTGCCGCCGACGCTGTTGTTGAGCGTGAACTCCAGCTTCGCGCTGTCGCGCAGCACCGGGTCGGCGCCCGGCCCCCACGCCTTGCCGATATGCCGGCGTTTGTAGCGCACCGGCGTCCACTCGCGCGGGAATGCATATTTCGGCCGATTGACCCACCAGACGTTGTCGCCGCTGGCGTCGATGAGCTTGAACTGCAGATCGTTGGCCGGCGATTCGCCGCGCAGCCGGAAATCGAAGCGATAGTTGTCCGGATACGCGATGGCGATATCGCGCTGCACGCCGACATAGCCCGACACGCCGTTGAAGTCGTAATCAAGGCACAGCGCGCCGCGCTCGCTGCGGATCGTACCGCTGACCTGGGTCGATGCGATCACGCGCCATTGCGCGGGGTCGTCGAAAGTGTCGAGCGTGGCCGTGGCGTCTTTTGCATGGACACTGCCAACCGCCATCAACAGGCACACCATCAGGCAGCGAGGAAGCAGGATCATGTTTGAAGCACCTCGAAAATCGAATGTCGTGGGAACCGACAAGCCTCTTGGCTCTCAGCCTTTGACGCTGCCCAGCAGCAGGCCCTGGATGTAGTAACGCTGCAGCATCAGAAACAGCAGCAGCACCGGCAGCACCGTCAGCACCGCGCCGGCCATCATCATTTCGACATCCTGGATGTGCTCACGCGACAATGAAGCCAGCGCGACCGGCAGCGTGTAGTTGGTCTGGTCGGTCAGCACGATCAGCGGCCACATGAAATCGTTCCAGCTGCCCATGAAGGTGAAGATCGCCAGCGTCACCAGCACCGGCTTGAGCATCGGCAGCACGATGCGGAAGAAGATCCGCCATTCGCCGGCGCCGTCGATGCGCGCGGCTTCGATCAGTTCGTCCGGGATCGAGCGCGCGTACTGGCGCACCAGGAAGATGCCGAAGATCGATGCCAGCCCCGGCACCACGACGCCGGCATAGCTGTTCACCAGCCCCATCTGCTTCAGCATGAGGAACAGCGGCAGCATCACCACCTGCGACGGGATTACCAGCGCGGCAAGCAGCAGCTTGAAGATCCGTTCGCGGCCGGCGAAGCGCAATTTGGCGAAGGCGTATCCAGCCATGGTGTTGATGAGCAGCGACAACAAAGTGATCGCCGAAGCGACCAGTGCGCTATTGGCGAAATAGCCGCCCATGCCGATGCGGTCGAACAGTACGCGGTAATTGTCGAGCGTGATCGACGACGGCAGCAGCGGCGGCGGGAAACGGCTGGCACCGCCGGCGGGCATGAACGACACCGACAGCATCCACAGCAGCGGCGCGAGGCTCAGCAGGGTCAACGCGATCAGACCGGCATGCACCAGCAGCGCATGGCTGCGGGATTCGCCGACGCCTCCACCGATGAGCGTACTCATACCATCCCCTTCCTGCGCCCGAAGCGCATCATCGCAGCGGTGATGGCGAGAATGATCAGGAACAGCAGGAACGCCACCGCCGACGCGCGGCCGAGGTTCCACCAGCGGAAGCCTTCCTCGAACATGAAATACAGCACGCTGACGGTGCTTTGAAGCGGATCGCCGCGGGTCATCACGTATGGCTCGGCGAATAGCTGGAAATAGCCGGCGACGGTGATCACACCCACTACCATCAGCACCGGTCCGAGCATCGGCAACGTGATGTGCCAGAACTGGCGGCGCCGCGAAGCGCCGTCGATCCGCGCTGCTTCGTACAGATCCTGCGGGATCGCCTGCAGCCCGGCGAGAAAGATCACCATGTTGTAACCGAAGTTCTTCCACACCGCGAGCAGGATGATGGTCGGCATCGCCCACTGTGGATCGCCCAGCCAGTCGATCGGCGCGATGCCGACGTGGCCCAGCGCCCAGTTCACCAGACCGTAGCTGGAGTGGAACAGATAGCGCCAGATCACCGCGACCGCGACCAGGGTCGTCACCACCGGCGCGAACAGCGCGGTGCGGAAGAACGCGCGGAAGCGCGCGACCGGCGCGTTGAGCAGCAGCGCGGCCCCGAGCGACACCGCGATCGACAGCGGCACGCCGACGATCACGAAGTAGAAGGTATTGCCAAGCGATTTCCAGAACAGCGGCGTCTGCAGCAGTTCGATGTAGTTGCCGAAACCGACGAAGCGCAGATTGCGCCAGTCGGCGAGCGCGTAGAGATCGAAATCGGTCAGGCTGAGCAACAGCGCGGCGAACACCGGCAGAGCGAAAAAAACGCCGAGGACGATCAGTGCCGGTCCGACGAACATCCACGCGACCAGCGATCGCTTCATGGCGCCGCCTCGGCCCGCACCGCTTTCATTCGCGCCACCCGCTGCGATTCGACCCAGCGCCGTTTTTCCAGCAGCGCATCCACGCTGGCGTCAAGCGCGCGCACCGCGGCGTCCTGCGATTGCCCGCCGCGCACCACGCGCTCGCTGGTCAGCCGCATCTCCTGCACCACCCGCTCCCACTCCAGCACTTTCGGCGTCGGCTTTACCCGTTCAAGCTGATCGCGGAATGCGGCCGCATAAGGATCGGTACGCAATGCTGGACGCTCCCAGGTACTGCGGCGCGGCGGCAGGTCGCCGATCTCGGCGTGGAATTTCTGCTGGATCTCCGGGCGCGACAGGAATTCGACGAACTTCCAAGCCGCCGCCTTGCGCGGCGAATCGCGGAACAATACGAGGCTGGTGCCGCCAGCGATGCCAGCGCCCAAACCATCCGGGCCCGGCAACGGCGCGGTGCCCCATGCATCCTTCAGATGCGCAGGCGCGCGCTTGCGGAATTCGCGGACATTCCACGGCCCGGACACATAGAACACGAACATGCCGTTGAAGAATTCGTCCCAGACGTTCGAGATCTGCGTCTCGGACATCGGCGGCGCCAAGCCCTGCTCGAACATGCCCGCGTAGAAACCCAGCGCGCGACGGA
>JAYUIZ010000016.1:0-3381 GCA_043765595.1 Lysobacter sp.
CTGAGCGCAGCGAAGCCCAGCATCAGCGAAGCCCAGCATCGTCATCAGCAGAACAACCGCAAACGGAAACGTCTATGGACGCTGGGCTTCGCTGCGCTCAGCCCAGCCTACGGACTTCAAAATCAACCGACCTCCGTCCCCACCGCAATCGTCTCCACGATCCGCGTGAACACGTCGTCCATTGAGCCTTCGCCGTGGACGACCTTCAACACGCGGTGCTGGCGGTAGAAGTCGATGACCGGGGCGGTGACGTCGTTGTAGACATTGAGGCGGTTGCGAACCGATTCCGGGTTGTCGTCGGCGCGGCCTTCGGCCTTGGCGCGGCCGGCGAGGCGGTCGACCAGCAGGTCGGTGTCGACCTCAAGCTGCACCGCGTGGTCCATCGGCTGGCCGATGCGGGCGAGCAGTTTGCCGAGGGCGTCGGCTTGGGCGAGATTGCGCGGGTAGCCATCCAAGATGAAACCGCCGGCAACATCGGCGCGCGACAGGCGATCTTCCAGCATGCCCAGCAGGATCTCGTCGGACACCAGATCGCCGCGGGCCATGACCGCTTTGGCCTGAATCCCCAGCGCGGTGCCGGCCGCGACTTCGGCGCGCAGCAGGTCGCCGGTGGAAATGTGCGGCACCTGCAGGTGGTCCTTGAGTCTTGCCGCTTGAGTACCTTTGCCCGATCCCGGGGCGCCGAGAAAAACCAATCGCATCGCATGCTCCAAAAGAGAGAAACTTCGGCCGCGGCGCTACACTCGTCCGCCCGGCGCATCCCGGCCAGCTTAACCGCTCGCAGCGCCTGCCCCAACCCACCCGCCCCAACCCATCTGCGGCCAGAATCCGAGTCCCCCATCCCATGGCATCCGGAACCCTCCTTTACGCTCAGTCCGGCGGCGTCACCGCCGTCATCAACGCCTCCGCTTCGGCGGTGATTTCAGAGGCCCGCGCCCGCAAGGTCAAGGTGCTGGCGGCCCGCAACGGCATCCTCGGCGCGCTGCGCGAGGACTTGATCGACACCTCGAAAGAGTCGGCCGCCACCATCCGCGCCCTGGCCCACACCCCCGGCGGCGCCTTCGGCTCGTGCCGGTTCAAGCTCAAGTCGCTGGAACAGGACCGCGCGAAGTACGAACGCCTGCTGCAGGTGCTGAAGGCCCACGACGTGCGCTGGTTCCTCTACAACGGCGGCAACGACTCCGCCGACACCGCGCTGAAGGTCTCGAAGCTGGCGGCCGAGTTCGGCTACCCACTGACCTGCATCGGCGTGCCCAAGACCATCGACAACGACCTGGCCGTGACCGACTGCTGCCCGGGCTTCGGCTCGGCCGCCAAGTACACAGCGGTCTCGGTGCGCGAAGCCGCGTTCGATGTCGCCGCCATGGCCGAAACCTCGACCAAGGTCTTCGTCTACGAAGCCATGGGCCGCCACGCCGGCTGGCTGGCCGCCGCCGCGGGCCTTGCCGGCAATGGCCCGGACGAGGCGCCGCACCTGATCCTGTTCCCCGAACGCGCCTACGACGAGGCCGATTTCCTGGCCAACGTGAAGAAAGTGGTCGCGAAGGTCGGCTACTGCGTGGTGGTGGCGTCGGAAGGCATCCGCACCGCCGACGGCAGCTTCGTTGCCGATTCCGGCGGCGGCAAGGACGCATTCGGCCACACCCAGCTGGGCGGCGTGGCCTCGCATCTGGCCGGCAGGGTGAAGGACGAACTCGGCTTCAAGGTCCACTGGGCCCTGCCCGATTACCTGCAGCGCTCCGCGCGGCACATCGCCTCGAAGACCGACCTCGACCAGGCGCTAGCAGTCGGCAAGGCCGCGGTGCAGTTCGCGCTGAAAGGCCTGAATTCGACGATGCCGGTGATCAAGCGCACCTCGAACGCGCCCTACAAGTGGAAGATCGAAGCCGCACCGCTGGACAAGGTCGCCAACCACGAGAAGACCATGCCCGCGAACTTCCTGCGCAAGGACGGCTACGGCATCACCGCCGCCGCCCGCACCTACCTGGAACCGCTGATCCGCGGCGAATCGCCGCCGCCGTACGGCCGCGACGGCCTTCCGAAATACGTGACGCTGAAGAATGTCGCGGTGAAGAAGAATCTGCCGGCTTGGGAGGGCTGAGGTTTCGCAGAGCCGTCCTCCAGGACGAAGTTCGGCCACCCCGAACGCTCGACTGTCATCCCGAACCCAAAGTTGTCATCCCGAACGCATGTGAGGGATCTGCTTCTTCTTTGAAGCGGCAATTCCTATCCGCCGGATCGAAAGCAGATCCCTCCTCGGGCTTCGCCCTCGTTCGGGATGACAATGTGTTTTTTGATGACCTCGTGGCGGGCTACCACCGCCCCTTGCCACGGTTCCACCGATACAACACCCGCGCGAACGCGTCGTAGGCCCATCGCATCGCCGGCCGTATCACCGGCAGCATCGACAGTCGTCCCAGCCACCGCTGGCCGGGGCTGCTGCCCATCACGAACGCGACCGCGTCCGCGCCGATCAGCACCCGCCCTTGCGCATCGCGGACGTGCAGACGTTCGCGCACGTCCTCCAGCTCTGCTCCCACGTCGGCGACGGCATCTGGTGCATTGTGTACGTCGATCCATTCGATTTCGCACGACGACGCCTGACCCTGTTGCCATTCGACGCCGGTGCGGCAGACCGGACAGGCGCTGTTGAAGTAGACCGTGGCTTTCGCCGTGGCGTTCATTGCGCGACCTGCGCCCAAGGCGCATTCGCGGGCGAAGTTTCCAACGTAGGCCCGGCCAACACATGCCCCACCGCCATCGACAGCATCGCCGGGGCGACGTAGCGGCGATGGGTGCGGTCGATCAGACGCATGTACACGGCGCCGAACAGATTGCGGTTGCGCACGCGGGTGCCGAGCGTGAAGCGGACCTTGCCGCCCGGCAGGACTTCGACCGCGGCGCAGGAGCGGAAGCGCAGATGCTTGTCGTCGGCGCCCAGCACGACTTGGGCGCGGCGGTCGTCGACATCGATCGCTTGTTCCAGCACCGGAAAGCGGCCAGCGAAACGCTGCGGCGCGTCGTTCAACAGCGACGACACTGGGCATCCCAGCGGCGAGGTGCGCAGGCCCAGTGGCTTGACCAATACGTTGCGCAGGCCCATCAGCCGCGACACGCCGGTCGGGCGGTTTTCGAGAAATCCCTCCAGCAGAGCGGCCAGCAGTTGCGATGCGGACGCTGAAGACGACTCGGCTGCATCGATCTCCAGCGCGAAACTATCCTGATGCGTGAAGGTGTCGCCGAACTGGTGCCACAGCAGCGACTGCGGCGGCGGCTCCCGCAACTCAATGACCGGCGGCGCTCCGCTGTCGGCGAAAAAACCGGCCGGCCGGCGCCATCGGCCCAGCGCGCGACGCAGGCGCCCGGACAGGCCGCGCGCGC
>JAYUIZ010000017.1:0-10345 GCA_043765595.1 Lysobacter sp.
TTCTTGTCGCCGTCCTTCTTGAAGTCGGTCTCGTACCAGCCGCTGCCGGAAAGACGGAACGACGGAGCGGTCAGCTGGCGCTTGATCTTCGGCGCCCCGCATTCGGGACACACCTCGGGATCCGGATCGGACATTTTCTGCAGGCGGTCAAACTGATGACCGCAGGCGTCGCACTCGAAGGCATAGATGGGCATGGAAGACCGTGGGTTCGCAGAAGGAATGCAGCGATTGGCCGCCATTCTGGGGCCCGCCGCCGGGGAATCAAGCGGCGATGTCGGATTCCGCGTCATTGCCGCTTCAATGACCGCCCATCGGAGCAAGCCGCGCAGGCGCCGGCTGAATACGATTCCAGACCACCGCACTATCTCATGTGCATTCGCACATCGGGCCACAGTGGCCGCCCGTGGCGACAAGACCCATACCGCGGATGGCGGCAATGCATAAAACAATGGAACGGACAACGGAGCGAACGATGATCGGCACATCGAGTGGATGGATGAAAACGGCTGCGGGCGTACTGCTCGCGCTACTGCTGTGCTGCTGGCCGCTGCATCCGGCGCAGGCCGCAATCGATCCCCATAATCTCGGCGCGAAATACGACGCGACCCAAGCCAACATCAGCTTCCGCGTGTACTCGTCGCGGGCCACGCGAATCGAAGTCTGGGTCTACAAAACCGCTTCCGGTGCGCAGGAAGCCGTGAAATACGTGATGACCAAGGACGCTGCGACCAGCGTCTGGTCGAAGACCGCGTCGGTCGCGACCCTCAAGAACAGCTACGGCATTACCGGCCCGGTCTATTACGGCTATCGCGCGTGGGGGCCGAACTGGACCTACAGCAGCACGTGGGCCAAGGGCAGCGCGGTCGGCTTCGTGACCGACATCGACGCCAGCGGCAATCGTTTCAATCCGAACAAACTGCTGCTGGACCCGTATGCGCGCGAGATCAGCCAAGACCCGAACACCGCGACCTGCGCCGACGGCACCATCTATGCGTCGGGCGCGCTGCATCGCATCAAGGACAGCGGCAGCTGCGCCAGCAAAGGCATCGTGCTGGCGGCTGACACCACCTCGTTCGGCAGCAAGCCCACGCGCGCGTTCAAGGACGACATCGTCTATGAAGTGCATCCACGCGGTCTGACCATGAACGACACGTCGATTCCGCTGTTCCAGCGCGGCACCTATACCGGGGCGGCGCTGAAGGCGGCTCATCTGGCCAGCCTTGGCGTGACTGCGGTGGAATTTCTGCCGGTGCAGGAAACCCAGAACGACACCAATGATGTCGATCCCAATTCGACCAGCGGCGACAATTACTGGGGCTACATGACCCTCAATTATTTCGCGCCCGACCGCCGCTATTCCTCCGACAAGACCGCAGGCGGGCCGACCCGCGAATTCAAGGCGATGGTCAAGGCGTATCACGACGCCGGCATCAAGGTGTACATCGACGTGGTCTACAACCACACCGGCGAAGGCGGCGCCTGGGGCGGCAGCGACGGGCTGACTGTCTACAACGTCATGTCATGGCGCGGCCTCGACAACCCGACCTACTACTCGCTCACCAGCGACCTGCAGTATTCGTGGGACAACACCGGCGTGGGCGGCAACTACAACACCCGCAACCCCATCGCGCAGAATCTGATCATCGACTCGCTGGCGCACTGGCGCGATGTGATCGGCGTCGACGGCTTCCGCTTCGATCTGGCCTCGGTGCTGGGCAACACCTGCCAGCACGGCTGCTTCAACTTCGACAAGATGGACCCCAGCAATGCGCTCAACCGCATCGTCAATGAACTGCCGCCGCGCGCAGCGGCCGGCGGCAGCGGTCTGGATCTGATCGCAGAGCCGTGGGCCATCGGCGGTAATTCCTATCAGGTCGGCAATTTTCCGTCCGGCTGGTCGGAGTGGAACGGCCTCTATCGCGATGTGTTGCGCAAGAAACAGAACCAGATGGGCATCGAAGTCGTCACCACCGGCACGCTGGCCTCGCGCTTCGCGGGTTCATCGGACCTGTACGGCGACGACGGCCGCAAGCCGTGGAATTCAGTCAATTTCATGGTCGCCCACGACGGCTTCACCTTGAATGATCTGTACGTTTACAACAGCAAGCAGAACAATCAGGCGTGGCCCTACGGCCCGTCCGACGGCGGAGATGACAACAACCACAGCTGGAATCAGGGCGGTATCGTTGTCGATCAGCGCAAAGCGGCGCGCACCGGCATGGCCTTCATGATGCTCAGCGCTGGCGTGCCGATGTTCAACGGCGGCGACGAAGCGCTGCGCACCCAGTTCGGCAACAACAACGTCTACAACCTCGATTCGCCCGCGAACTGGCTGTACTGGACGCGCAGCACGGTCGAAGCGGATTTTGAAATCTTCACCCGACGGATGATCGCGTTCCGCAAAGCGCATCCGGCGCTGCGGCCGCTGGATTTCTACGCCGGTAACGACACCAACGGCAACGTGATGGAGCAGCTGCGCTGGTTCAAGCCGGACGGCGGCGTCGCCGATGCGGCGTATTTCAACAGCAGCAGCAATCATGCGATCGCCTGGCGGATCGACGGCAGCGAATTCGGCGGCGCCGGCAATCCGATCTACGTCGCCTACAACGGCTGGTCGGGCAACGTGAACTTCACCCTGCCGTGGCCGGGCACCGGCAAGCAGTGGTACCGCGTGACCGACACCGCGACCTGGAACGAAGGCCCCAACACGGTCGCGAACCCGGGCAGCGAAGCGTTGATCGGCGGCGAGTGGACGGTGTATGGACTGGAAGCCCGCTCGGTACTGGTGCTGATCGCGAAATAGGCCCGCACCCACGCGCGTTGTGCGCGATGCCTACCGATGCGGGAGAAGGATCGATCGCATCAATCGGAATCGTGCGAAACCGCTGGAAAAAATACCGAAACGACGCGCACAGCCACTTGCCGGGTCATTTTTCGACCTGATTGCCCCTGTGCGTCACCCAATGACGCGGCGCACCCCGCCGCGGTCATCGCCCCTGCATTCTGCAAGGTATGCACGCATGCAACCGCGCTGCGATCGCATCCGCGATCCATGCGCGCGGGCTCGATATCGCTTCATCGAGCAGAACACCCGGACGACTGAGTCCCCCTATCGCGACGCATCGTCGCATGGGGCGATTCCGTCGTGCCGATATGCGACGCAGCCTGCAAAAAACCCCGGAATCTGGCACCGCATTTGCTTGTACCCCTTGTGGGAATGCTTCCTATCCGGCATCGCCCAAGGCATTGCAGAGAAGGAACGCGGTCATCGGCGCCAGAATCGCAGCCGAACACACCACAGACCAGTCATCAATACGGCACCGCAACGCCACAGGATCCCAGGACATGCTCTCACTCGCTGCACGCAGGACAGAAACAACGACCGACCCGACCGGCCGACCGCGCAGCGATCAGGCGGTCGTCGCAGCGACGCCGTACGATCCGTATCTCATCGAAAGCCTCAAATCCGACCACGCGTCGCTGAAGACGACCGTCAACCTGCTCGAGCACTACATCCTGCATCAGGAATTCGCGAAGATTCCGGGGATGCTGGACCGGTTCCGCGACGCGCTGCAGCACCACATGAATGAAGAGCGCGACCATTTCTACCGTTACGTTGCCCTCTGCGTGCAGGACGATGCCGCGAAATCCGCGTTCGTCGAACGCACCAACGCCTGTATGGAAGGCATCGCCCGTCAGGTCATGATATTCACCAGACATTACAAGAGCATCGGCGTAAGCCGGGTGAACAAGGATGCGTTCCGCAACGATCTCGAAGTGATCTCCGATCTGCTGGGCGAACGGATCGAGCTGGAAGAAACATCGCTGTACGCGCTGTACCAGCCGTCCGATCGCATCGTGGAAACGCAGGCCGACGAATCATCGCGCGACCTGCGATACGCGGCGCGATAGTCGCAGCGGATCCCGTCCGTACCACGCGGCTAATTCGCTACCACCGCTTCGGGCTGCCAACGCGACGCGTCGATTAACTGCGAATACCCGATGCATGGGCTCCGTGCACGATCGCCGCTTTTGATCGCGATGCTTCGGCCTTACGCGACCATGACATCCGCAAAAGCGAAAGGTCGACTCCTGAAGGACATCGACCTTTTCGTTTGGACAATGCGGGGCCGCATGGTTCCGGGCATTACAGCCGCTGGTAATAATTCGCGCGCGACAAGCGCTCGAACTGGAAGGGTGCGACGTAGCCGGTGATCGACCGCCGGAAGTAGATATCTTCGATACCGTACCAGCGGCTGCCCACCCTCGCGATCGGCCGAAAATAGCGCACGCGGATCGGCGCGCACTGCGTCGCACCCAGCGCGAACGCGGATTCGCAGCTGTGGAAATGCTCGACATAGGGCTCGCCGGTCGAAATGTTTGCCCGATAGCGGGTGTCGTACAGATTCAGTCCGATCAGTTTCCAGCCGGAGCGCTCGATCAGGGTGAGGGCGGGTAAGTCGGAGCTTGCCGACAGGAACGAGGTCTGCGTCTGCGTTCCGTCGGCATTGCGGATGAAACGACTGGGACCTACTGCGAACTGCTCGCCGTATCCGTACTCTTCGGGCGCATCGAACGAACCGTAATGCCAGGTGCCGGCGGGTTCGGTCGGGCCGAAGAATACCGGCAGATTGCCGTTGAGGACGATCGTGTGTCCTGCGAGCACCTGGGTCTCGCCTCCGCTGTGCGCCGTGACCTGAAACACCATCGCATCGGCAACGCCATCGGACAGTCCCAGCCGCCAAAGCTTCGCGGCGTAGTCCGTACCCTCGATCCGCAGCGTGCCGGTGTCGATGCGCCACTGCACCCCGACGCTGCCGGAGGCCGAAGCGGGAACGAGGGAAGTGTCGACCTTGGCACCAATGCCATCCGCTTGGCCGAAGCCGTTGGCACCCATGGTGTGCAGCGCGAATTCGCAGTTCTGCAGCACCGCGGGCTCGCCGTTTACCTGCGAGGGCTGCAGGCAGAAATACGGAATCGCGCGCTGGCCGAGCACATCGGCTGCGGCGACAGGCGCCACCGCATCCTCCAGAACCGAGGCGTTCAACATCACGCTGGTGGTGGCGGCGACAGTCGGCTGCTCGGGATACTGCGGATAGTTCCTCGATTCTTCGCGGGTCTGCAGCCAGAGCTGCTGCCGCTTGCCCACGAACAGCCGACGATAGGTCTCGCGCTGGATAGTGGCGCGCCTGATGATCGACCTGAAAGGATCGATCTGATTGGCCGAAACCAGTGTATCGAAGTACGGCTGCCCTTCCGGAGTGATGCGCAGATCGCCGTCGGCCAGCAGTTCGGCGCCGAAATCCGGATCGCTGCGACTCTGGCTCGCGGACACTGCAAAACCGCCGGGCTGGCGCAGCATCAGTTGCACCGTCGGCTGCACGAACGGCGCACCGTCGCGCGTGATGCGCGTGGTTAGCAGCCAATTCCTGTCCAGATCGTTTGCCGCGAAAGTACCTGCCGGAAGGTTGCGCAGATTGCCATCCGCGCCGCTTCTGATTTCTGGATAGAGAATCAGGAACTGGCGATAAGCCTCGCGATCCGCCAACAGTTCGGTCGCGCTGGCGAAACCGGACGGTAGCTGGCGCTGGCCCACCACGATTACGCGCTGCAGGTTCGCGGCGAGCGCGAGGTCGACGGGCGTCAGCGCGCGCAGGGCTTTATCCATCTCATCGTCGGACGTCGGCAGCCGCCCACCGAGTTCACGGCTCACGAAAAAATGGATCGCGGTGCTGATCGGCGAGACCCGCAGCGACGGATTCTCGGAGATGTCGAGCAGGCCATCCGCGCCGGCCTGGCGCTTGAGCAGTTGCGCGCTGCCCAACAGTGCGCGGTATTGCAGATTCGGTTTCGACATCTCGATGCTGACGATGCTGGCCGCATTGAGACGGGTCAGATCGGCGGTGAAGCTATTGCCGTCCACGATCGCCGGGATCTGCTGATTACCGTAACGAATAATCACGCTGGGTGTCTCGCTGCCGGCCATATCGATATCGCCAGCGATGCGGATCGACACCGGCGGCAACTTCGGCAGCGAGCCGGGCGATTCGACCGCGCCTTCGATGGGAGCGCGCGGAACGGGATTGCCGATCGGCAATCTCACCCTGATGCCCGTACCGGGCAGCTCAGACATCGGCGTCCTGCGCGCATCGCTGTGGCGATGTTTCGCGAGCTGCAACCAGGGCGCTGCAAACGCGGCCGCCATCGACGTCGCACACAACAGGAACACGATCAACTTGCGCATATCCGGAAAACCTCCCTGTCATTCGACTCAGCCGAAAATGATCAACGCGCTGGTCTAGGTGCGGCGCCCGGCGCAGCCGGGCCGAGCGAAGCATCAAAACAAAAATGGGCGGATGGACCTCGCCTTGCCTAACCCCAACGCCTCAGAAATTTTGACTGCGGCCAGTATTCCCGACAAATTTAGCCGTGTGAAATTGGTTCCACGTATTGATCATAGGGCATCGATAGCGGCGGCCTTACGCGCCGTCGTACAGCGCCAGCAACTCCGCTTCCGCCGCTTCGAGCTGTCGACGCAGCGCCTGCTGCTCGCGGCCGAAGTCGGCGGCGCGTTTGCCGCCGTCGGCGTAGGCGGATGGCGCGGCCAGTTCGGTTTCGATCTGGGCGAGCCGTTTTTCGATCTCTGCTACGCGCGTTTCAGCCTTGGCGAGTTTCTGCGGATTGAGCTTCGGGCCTTTTTTTGCGGCTGCGGCCACCGGCGCGGCGACCGGCGTTGGCTCGATCTTGGTTTCGACAACCTTGCCGGCGGCTTTTTTCGGGTCGCCGCTGGCGCGGCTGCGCAGCCACGCCGCGTATTCGTCCAGATCGCCGTCGAACGGCGAGACCACGCCTTCCGCCACGCGCCAGAAGGTGTCGCTGACCAGGCCGATCAGGTGGCGGTCGTGCGAGACCAGCACGATCGCGCCGGGGAAGTCGCTCAAGGCCTCGGCCAGCGCTTCGCGCATTTCGAGGTCGAGATGGTTGGTGGGTTCGTCCAGCAGCAGCACGTTCGGCTGACGCCAGGCGATCAGCGACAGCGCCAGGCGCGCGCGCTCGCCGCCGGAGAAGCCGTCGATCGATTCGAACGCGCGGTCGCCGGCGAAGCTCCACTTGCCGAGGAAGTTGCGAAAATCCTGGAGCGACGCTTCCGGCGAGATCTCGCGCAGGTGATCGATCGGCGAGGTGCCGGCCACCAGCGCTTCCACGGTGTGCTGGGCGAAGTAGCCGATGCGCAGGTCCGGATGGGCATAGCGCTCGCCGGTGAGCAGCAGCAGCTCGCCGACCAGCGTCTTCACCAAGGTCGACTTGCCGGCGCCGTTGGGGCCGAGCAGGCCGATACGGTCGCCGGCCTCCAGGCCGAAGTTGGCGTTGTGGAGAATAGTCGCGTCACCGTAGCCGCAGTCGACATGGTTCAGGCGCAGCAATGCATGCGGAAGCCGCAGGGGCACCGGGAAATCGATGCGGACTTCGCGTTCGGCGCGCACCGCTTCGGTGTTCGCCATTTTCGCCAGCCGCTTGACCCGCGACTGCGCCTGCTTGGCCTTGGCGGCGCTGGCGCTGAAGCGGTCGATGAAGCTCTGCAGGTGGGCGCGTTCGGTCTGGGCTTTCTCATGTGTGATCTGCTGCAGGCGCAGCTGCTCGGAGCGCTGGCGCTCGAAGGCGGTGTAGTTGCCGGTGTACAGCTTGGCCTTGCCGCCGTGCAGATGCAGCGTGTGGGTGTTGACGTTGTCGAGGAACTCGCGGTCATGCGAGATCAGCAGCAGCGTGCCCGGGTACTTCAGCAGCCATTGCTCCAGCCACAGCACCGCATCGAGGTCGAGATGGTTGGTGGGCTCGTCGAGCAGCAGCACGTCGGACGGCGTCATCAGCGCGCGCGCGAGGTTCAGCCTCACGCGCCAGCCACCCGAGAACGAGGCCACCGGGCGCTGCTGGATCTCGGCCGGGAACCCCAGGCCGTGCAGCAGCTTTCCCGCGCGCGCGGCACCGTCATAGCCGCCCACTTCCTCAAGCCGGTGGTGGGCCTCGGCCACCGCCTCCCAATCCTCGTTCGCGAAGGCGTTTGCCTCGGCCTGCAGGGCCTCGTGTACGACGGCGTCGCCGGACAGCACGAAGTCGACGGCCGGGTCCGGCAACGAGGGCATTTCCTGGGCGATGCTGGCGACGCGCAGGCGCGAGGGCAGCTCCAAGTCGCCGCGGTCGGCTTCCACTTCGCCGCGCACGGCGGCGAACAGAGAGGACTTGCCGGTGCCGTTGCGCCCGACCACGCCCACCCGCCACCCGGCGTGCAGGGCCATGTCCATATCGGACAACAGCAGGCGTTCGCCCCGGCGGAGGGCGAAATTACGGAAGGAAATCATGGGTGGAGAAGACTCTGGGCGCGGCGCAGACCAGCCGGGGGAGCGATTTTACGCTGTGCGTCGCGGTTCCGGGGCGCCATTTCCGCGAATATCCATCTCTTCATGCCGATCACGCGATTGACCCCCTACGGGGTGCGTGTTAAATGCCGGTAAAGTTTTTTATCCCCTCAGGAGCTCCAAACATGATTCACAGACATCCGCTGACGCTCGGCCTGCTGGTCGCGCTGGCCGCCGGCCCCGCCCTTGCGCAATCAACCGACGAAACCCAGGAAGCCGACGGCAGCCTCGAAACCGTGGTGGTGACCGGCACCCGCACTTCGACCCGCACCGTCGCCTCGTCGCCGTCGCCGATCGACGTGATCACCCCGCAGGCGCTGGCAGCCACCGGCACCACTGAGCTGGCGACCGCCCTGTCGCGCGCCCTGCCCTCGCTCAACTTCCCGCGCCCGGCCATCACCGACGGCACCGACGCGGTACGTCCGGCGCAGCTGCGCGGCCTTGCCCCCGATCAGGTGCTGGTGCTGGTCAACGGCAAGCGCCGCCACACCACCGCGCTGATCAACCTCAACGGCAGCCAAGGCCGCGGCGCCTCGCCGGTGGACCTGAACGCCATTCCGATCGCCGCCATCCAGCGCGTCGAAGTGCTGCGCGACGGCGCTTCGGCGCAGTACGGCTCAGACGCCATCGCCGGCGTAGTCAACATCGTGCTCAAGGGCAGCGGCTCTGGCGGCAGCATCGCCCTGACCGGCGGCCAGTACAGCGCCGGCGACGGCCAGACCACGCAGCTGTCCGGCGATGTCGGCTTCAAGCTCGGCGAAAGCGGCTTTGTACATCTCGCCGCAGAGGCCCGCGACCAGGACCAGACCGACCGCGCGCGTCCCTACGTGCTGGCACCGGGCGTGACCGTGCGTCCGGCCACTGCACCGCCGCCGGGCGTGGTGGTGCAGCGCTACGGCGACCCGGAGGTGGAGCAATACGCGTTCTCGGCGAATTCCGAAGTCTTCGTCAACGATGCCTTGAGCTTCTATGGCTTCGCCAACGCCAGCCGCCGCGACGCACTGTCGAACGGCTTCTATCGCACCGCCGGAGACGCCCGCAACATCCCGGCGATCTATCCGGACGGCTTCCTGCCGCAGATCCGCAACATCACCGAAGACCGCGCGTTCGTGGGCGGCCTGCGCGGCCTCACGGTGCTCGATTGGGATGTCGACCTCAGCTACAACTACGGCAACAACGATCTGAGCTTCGGCGTCGAGAACAGCCTCAACCGCAGCATCGGCCCGACCTCGCAGCGCAATTTCGACGCCGGCGCGCTGGAAATCACCCAGCAGGTGTTCAACCTCGACGTGAGCCGCGGCTTCGACGTGGACTGGCTCTCGTCGCCACTGAACGTTGCCTGGGGCCTGGAATGGCGCGGCGAAGACTTCCAGCAAACCGCTGGCGAGCTTGCGTCCTACATCAACGGCGGCGCGACCATACCGCCCGTGCCGCCTTCGATCACGCCCACGCCCACGCCGTCCGGTTCGCAGGTCTTCCCGGGCTTCCAGCCGGGCGACGCGGGCGATTTCAACCGCGAAAGCTATGCCGCCTACCTCGATCTCGAAGCCAGCGTCACCGACAACTTCAATCTCGGCCTCGCGGTGCGCAGCGAGCAATACAGCGACTTCGGCAGCACCACTTCGGGCAAGGTCTCGGCGCGCTACGACTTCAGCGACAAGGTCGCGCTGCGCGGCACGGTGTCCACCGGCTTCCGCGCGCCCTCGCTGCAGCAGCAGTTCTTCCGCTCCACCGCCACCAATTTCATCGGCGGCGTGCCGTTCGACATCCGCACTTTCCGCGTCAACGATTCGGCCGCGATCGCGCTGGGCGCCGAACAGCTGAAGGCCGAGGAATCGAAGAATCTCAGCCTCGGCCTGGTATTGCAGCCGGTCGAGAATCTCTACGTCACCGTCGACGCCTACCGCATCGATATCGACGACCGGATCATG
>JAYUIZ010000018.1:0-1167 GCA_043765595.1 Lysobacter sp.
TCCGCCGATGCGCTGCCTGCATGCGTTGTCGAATGCCATTGAATGCCCAGCGCGTTGGCGACTTCGACCGCGCTGCGCATGCCGTCCTCGTGGAAACCCCAACCCCAGTACGCGCCAGCGAACCAGGTGTGTCGCTGACCCTGGATTTCGGCCTTGCGCGCCTGCGCGGCGACCGACGCGTGGCTGTAGACGGGATGTTCGTAATGCATGCGCCGGAGGATCTTCGCCGGGTCGATCGCATCGGTGCGATTGAGTGTGACGATGAAAGGTTCCGGCGATTCGATGCCCTGCAGTAGGTTCATGCAGTAGCTCACCGTGCACATATCGGCCTGATCGCGCGGAATCGTCGCATTCCAGGCGGCCCACGCCTTGCGCTGCCGCGGTAGCAGAGAAGCATCGGTATGCAGCACGGTGTCGTTGGTCTGATACGGCAGATCGCCGAGGATCGAACGTTCGGCGTCGCTGGCATCGCCCAACAGCCGCAACGCCTGGTTGCTGTGGCACGCGACTACGATACGGTCGAAATCTTCCGCGCAATCGTCCGTGAAGATGGTCACGCCTTGCTGGCCGCGCAATATCTTGCGTACGGGCGTATTCAGCCGTTCCTCCACGCGCCAGCGGCTGTGCAGCGCGCGGACGTAGGCGTTGGAACCGCCGCGGACCACACGCCACTGCGGCCGATCGGTGACCTGCAGCATCTGATGGTTAGCCATGAACTGCAGCAGATATTTCGCCGGAAACGCGAGGATATTCGCAGAAGGCGACGACCACAGCGCCGACGCCATCGGGACCAGATGCTCGTCGCGGAACATCGCGCCGTAGCGGCCTTCCGCAAGATAATCGCTTAGCGTCGGACCTTCGCCGGGCAGAGCCAACAACGCCGGCGCCTCTCGATAGAACCGGAACAGATCGCGCAGCATGCCCCAGAATCGCGGCGAGACCAGATTGCGACGCTGGCAGAACAGGCCGTCCAGATCGGTGGCGTTGTACTCCAGTCCGCTGGCCTCATTGCGCACGGAGAAACTCATCGTGGTCGGCTGCGACGTGACGCCGAGTTCCGCGAACAGCGCGTTGAGCAGCGGATAGTGTTCGGGATTGTGAACGATGAAGCCGCTGTCGACCGCATAGCGACGGCCGTGCAGCTCGATGTCGTGGGTGTGAGTGTGG
>JAYUIZ010000019.1:0-10295 GCA_043765595.1 Lysobacter sp.
TGCGCTGATCGCGATGGGCGCTGCTGATGTCGTTGTGGTTCGATCACAACGACCCGATTTCATTTCAGCCGATTCTATTTCGACCGATTCTATTTCAGCAGATCTCAGTCCAGCAATTCCGCGATCATCATCGCGTGGCGCTGCGCCTGTGCATCGCGGCGCAGCCGGCTGGCGGTGAAGATCGAACACATTTCCGCGACTGCGGTATCGAAGGTTTCGTTGACGATCACGTAGTCGAACTCGTGGTAATGCGACATTTCCTCGTGCGCGGCGGCAAGGCGACGCGCGATGGTGTCGTCGCTGTCCTGGCCGCGCTTGCGCATGCGCTCTTCCAGCGCTTCGCGCGACGGCGGCAGGATGAAAACGCCTACTGCATCCCGCACTTTCTCGCGCACTTGGCGCGCGCCCTGCCAGTCGATTTCCAGCAGTACGTCGCGGCCGGCGGCCAGCTGCGGCTCTACCGACTGCCGCGCGGTACCCTTCAGGTCGCCGTGCACCAGCGCATGCTCGAAGAAATCGCCGGCATCGATCATCCGCTGGAATTCATCGGCACCGATGAAGTGATAATGCTGGGCGTGGCGTTCGCCCGGTCGCGGTGCGCGTGATGTGAAGGATATGGACAGCGCGATGTTTGGATCGCGCGCCAGACAGGCGTTGACGATGCTGGATTTGCCCGCGCCTGATGGCGCCGCGACGATAAATAAGGTTCCGCGCATAGGACGAAGACTGGCCGGAGACTGGAGCCGAAGTCGCGGCAGCATGCCTCAACTCCGGCTGCAAGTCATTCGATGTTCTGCGACTGCTCGCGGATCTGGTCGATCAGCACTTTCAGCTCCACCGCCAGCGCCGAGGTGCGGGCGTCCACGGATTTCGAGCCGAAGGTGTTGGCTTCGCGGTTGAATTCCTGCAGCAGGAAGTCCATGCGCCGGCCCACAGCTTCTTTCTGTACCAGCACCCGGCGCAGTTCCAGCAGATGGCTGTCGAGGCGATCGAGTTCCTCGTCCACATCGAGTTTCTGCAGCGCCATCACCAGTTCCTGCTCGAAGCGGCCGGGATCCAGCGGCTGCGGCAGATCGGCGAGGCGATTAATGAGTTTTTGCTTCTGCCCGGCGCGGATCGCCGGCATCAGCGTGCGCGCATCGGCGGCGTGGCGGGTGATGGCATCCACGCGTTCGAGGATGTTCGCGGCGAGATTGGCGCCTTCGCGGGCGCGGGCTTCGATAAACTGGCCCAGCACCTCATCCAGCAGCGACAGCGCCTCGGCGTGCAGCGCGGCCGGATCGGCGGCGTTGGATTGCAGCACGCCGGGGAACTGCAGCAGGTCGACCAGTTCGACGCGCAGGGTGGGGAAGTGTTCCTGCAGATTGCGCCCCATCGCCGCCAGATGCGCCACGCGCGCGGGGTTGAGCCGCAGGGCGTCTTCGCTGTCGCCGCTGCGCAGGCGCAGGCTGAGATCGAGCTTGCCGCGCGAGATCCGCGCCGAGATCCGCTCGCGCATCGCAGGCTCCACCGCGCGCAGGTCGTCGGGCAGGCGCACGCCGAGTTCCAGGAAACGGTGATTCACGGCGCGCAGTTCGCAGCCGAGCGTGCCCCAGGGCGTGTTGCGTTCGCCCGCGGCGAAGGCGGTCATGCTGCGGATCATTGCCGTATTCCTTTGTCTGTCGTCCTGGCCGGGTCTCCGGCAGGGGCGCCATTGTCGGGCATCGGATAGGCCTTGTGGGGGCCCGCCGACTTCCCGCGTCCGCGTCGTCGTCGGGCCCGGGCCCGGGCTGCGGTTCCGGTGCGGTCGGCTCCGGTGACAGCCTGCGCCGGGGACGGCCTGCTCCGGGGCGACGAAGGGGCGATGCTAAACTCGCCGGCCATTTCGCGGCAGACATCCTTTATGACCATCGCCCGTCCCAGCGGCCGTACGCCCCAGCAATTGCGTCCGGTCACCATCGAGCGCGGCTACACCCGCCATGCCGAAGGATCGGTGCTGATCTCCTTCGGCGACACCCGCGTGCTGTGCAACGCCAGCATCGAGAACCGGGTGCCGGCGTTCATGCGCGGCAAAGGCGAGGGCTGGGTCACCGCCGAATACGGCATGCTGCCGCGCGCCACCCACACCCGCAGTGACCGCGAGGCCGCGCGCGGCAAACAGGGCGGGCGCACCCTGGAAATCCAGCGCCTGATCGGCCGTTCGCTGCGCGCCTGCGTTGATCGCGGCGCACTCGGCGAACGCACCATCACTCTCGACTGCGACGTGCTGCAGGCCGATGGCGGCACCCGCACCGCGGCGATCACCGGTGCGTACGTCGCGCTGGTCGATGCGGTGCGTCTGCTGCAGTCGCGCAGGGAGATCGTTCCCTCCAAAAGCGGACGCGACCCGATCCACGGCGCGATTGCCGCAGTGTCGGTGGGCATCTATCGCGGCGTGCCGGTGCTGGACCTGGATTACGCCGAAGACAGCGATTGCGACACCGACATGAACGTGGTGATGAACGATGGCGGCGGTTTCATCGAAGTGCAGGGCACCGCTGAAGGCCACGCCTTCCGTCGCGGCGAACTGGACGCGCTTTTGAACCTGGCCGAGCAGGGCATCGCCGAGCTGGTGGCCGCGCAGCGCGCTGCGCTGGCGGAATGACCGGCGCAGCGGGCATGCATTGATTCGGGTCATGCATCGATGAAACGCCATATCGCCTGTTTCGCGCTGGTGGTAGGCGATTACGACCGGGCGATCGCGCATTACGTCGATGATCTGGGCTTCGAATTGCGCGAAGATTCGCCGCGCGGCGGCGGCAAGCGCTGGGTGCTGGTCGCACCGCCCGGCGGCGAGACCGCAATCCTGCTGGCGCAGGCGTCGAACGATGCCCAGCGCGCCCGCATCGGCGACCAGACCGGCGGCCGCGTCGGCTTCTTCCTGCACACCGACGATTTCCGCCGCGACCACGCCAGAATGCTGGCGCGCGGCGTGCGTTTCGTCGAAGCGCCGCGCGAAGAGGATTACGGCATCGTCGCGGTGTTCGAGGATCTGTACGGCAATCGTTGGGATTTGCTGGAGCTTTCGTCTTTGGAGCCTGTGCCTTTGGAGCCTGTGCCTTTGGAGCATGCGCCTTTGAAGCATGCGCCCTTGGAGCCTTCACCATGAAACTGGTGCTGGCCAGCAGCAATCCCGGGAAACTCGCCGAACTGCGCAACCTGCTGGGCGATGCCGGCGTGGATCTGCACGCGCAGACCGAATTCGGCGTCGAGGATGCCGAGGAAACCGGCCTCAGCTTCGTCGAGAACGCGATTCTCAAGGCGCGCCATGCATCGCGCGCCACCGGGCTGCCGGCGCTGGCCGACGATTCCGGCCTCTGCGTCGATGCCTTGAACGGCGCGCCGGGTCTGTACAGCGCGCGCTATGCCGGCGCTCACGGCGACAACGCCGCGAACATCGCCAAACTGCTCGATGCGCTGCGCGACGTTCCGGACGAACGGCGTACCGCGCGCTTCGTCAGCGTGCTCGCGCTGCTGCGCCACGCCGACGACCCGCAGCCGCTGATCGCCGAGGGCGTGTGGGAAGGCCGCGTGCTGTTCGCGCCGCGCGGCAGCGGCGGTTTCGGCTACGATCCGGTGTTTTTCGCCCATGAGCAGGGCACGGGCGCGGCCGAACTCGACGCCGCGCTGAAGAGCCGCATCAGCCATCGCGGCCTTGCGCTGGCGACGATGCGCGAAAAGCTGCTCGCCGCCCTGCGGCATGCCTCTGGGCTGCAGACATAAATGCTGAGTTTCCCGCCACTGTCGCTGTACGTGCATCTGCCGTGGTGCGTGCGCAAGTGTCCGTACTGCGATTTCAATTCGCACGAGTACAAGGGCGGCGGCGCGCTGCCTTTCGAGGCCTATGTCGATGCGCTGATCGCCGATCTTGATCACGACCTGCCGCTGGTCTGGGGCCGCACCGTGCAGACGGTGTTTTTTGGCGGCGGCACGCCCAGCCTGTTTCCGGCGCCCGCGGTCGATCGTTTCCTGCAGGCCGCCGCCGCGCGCCTGCGCTTCGCGCCCGGCTGCGAGATCACCCTGGAAACCAATCCCGGCACCGCCGAGCACGGCCGTTTCGAGGATTACCGCAAGGCCGGCGTGAACCGGCTGTCGTTCGGCATCCAGAGCTTCGACGACGGCTGCCTGCAGCGGCTCGGCCGCATCCACGACAGCGCCCAGGCCGAGGCCGCGGTGAAACTGGCGCAGGACGCCGGTTTCGACAATCTCAATCTCGATCTGATGTACGCGCTGCCCGGGCAGACGCTGGCGATGGCCGAACACGATCTGGCACGTGCGTTCGCGCTGCAGCCGGCCCACGTCAGCCACTACCAGCTGACGCTGGAACCCAACACCGTGTTCGCCGCCCGGCCGCCGCAGGGCATTCCCGACGAAGACGCGGCCTGGGACATCCAGGAACACTGCCAGGTGCTGCTGGCCGACGCCGGCTACGCCCAGTACGAGATCAGCGCCTACGCCAGGCCCGGGCGGCAGTGCGCACACAACCTCAACTACTGGCGCTTCGGCGACTATCTGGGCATCGGCGCGGGCGCGCACGGCAAGCTCAGCCTGCCGGCTATCGATGCTGGCACACCGGGCCGGGTGCTGCGGCGCTGGAAGCTCAAGCACCCCGCGGCCTATCTGGCCCAAGCCGGCACGGTCGCGGCGATCGGCGCGGATACGCTGATCCCGGCCGCGCAGTTGCCGTTCGAGTTCATGCTCAACGCGCTGCGGCTGCGCGAAGGCTTCGCGCTGGAACGTTTCGAGGCCCGCACCGGACTGCCGCGTACGGTGATCGATACGCCGGTGGGTCGCGCAGTCGCCGAAGGCTGGCTGATCGCCAGCGATGACCGTATCGTGCCGACCGAATCCGGCCTGCGTTTCGCCAACGACGTGATGTCGCTGTTCTTGGAGGACGGGCAGGACAACGCGCAGGACGACCCGGCAAGCGACGCATCGGCCGCCGGATGACCTGCGCCCAAGCCATGGATCCCGGGGTGTCGCAGCGTGATATTTGGCTCGCGGTGGCCGGGCATGTTAAGAAACGCGGTCTTCATCGCACTTTCCCAGGCTGAAATGGCTGCGCCCACCGACCCACAGGATTCCGCCGCGCCAAGGACTCTGGCCTCCGCAGGTCTGCCGCGCCGGGTGCGCCGCACCCTGGAACGCGCGCTTTCGCTGGTCGGTGAGGATCTGGAACGCAATCTGGTTTCGGCGATCACCGAGTTCGAGGAAGAGCTTTTCCGTCTGGCCGACCGCTCCGGCACCACCGGCGGCGCAACGATCGACTACATGCACACCCTGCGCGTGGTGCGGCTCAATCGCCACGATCTGGCGCCGCGCTTCATGCAGCTGCTGGAAAGCAACATCGCCAGCCTGCGCAGGCCGGTCCCGCTGGCGGTGCCGTCGCGACATGCCTCACTGCCCGGGCCGGCGCTGAATTTCCGCAATCTGAGCCTGGTCGACGAATCGGTGATGGACGAGGGCGCGGTGCTGTACGCCATCGCGTCGCGCCAGGAATCGCGCGCCAACCTGATCCTGCATCTGCTCGGCCAGCGCTTCGGGGTGCTGGCCGCGGCGCCCGCGTTCGACAGCGAGCGCATTCCGCTTGGCCCGCAGGCGCTGTGCCGCGCGGTGCGCCATGCCACCGAGGTCATGCAGCTGGATCACAGCGCGCGACTGCTGTTCTATCGGATCTTCGACCGCCGGGTGATGGTGCAGTGCCTGGGGCTGTTCGAGAAGCTGGATGCGCTGTTGACTCAGGAGGGCGTGCTGCCCGGCCTGAGCTACGTGCCCATCCGCACCCGCGCCGGGAGCGGCGAGGACGATCCGGGTCATGCCGATGCGGAGGCCGATACCGATACCGAAGCCGACGCGCCGAAAACCGGCGCAGCAGCGCGCCGCCCCGGCGGTTCGCCGCCCGGGCAGTCTCCCGGGATGGCGTCCGAGTCGGGCTGGTCACAGTCGCGCTCATCGCACTCGGGCTCATCGCAGGGAGGCTCATCGCAGGGAGGCTCATCGGCCGGGTCGTATCCGCAGTCGGGCATGTCGGGTGCGCCCGGCGTGTCCACAGCCGGAGGAGGGCCGCGCACGTCCGGGCAGCGGCCACCGCCGGGCAGCGGTATGGGCGGCCCGCTGGCGGAGCGCGGCGAGCCGGCCTCTGGCGACCCCGCATCGTCCGGCGTCCGCCATGCCGAGCCCTACGACGGCAGCCGCCCGCATACCGTGTGGATGGGGCAGCCCGTGCCCGGTCCCGCGGTTGACGAGCAGAAAGCCTTCCACGACCTGCAGCAGTTGCTGTCGCAGCGCCGCAACCAGGCGGAACGGCTGAATCCGGTGCCGCCCAGCCAGCGCGCGGAAACGCCCATCGCGACCCGCGACTTGCTGCAGACGCTCGGCCGGATGGATGCCGAGCCGACCCTGCCCGACGGCAGCGCGCCCAGCATCGCCGACATCAAGCGCTCGCTGCTGGCGCAGGCGCGTCAGCAGACCGGCAAACCGGTGGCGCTGGCGCCCAGCGACAGCGACACCTTCGATCTGGTCGGCCTGCTCTACAGCCACCTGCAGCGCGAAATCCGCGACGACGCGCCCGCCGCGGCGCTGGTCAAGCGGATGCAGCTCACCCTGCTGCGCGTGGCGCTGCAGGACCGCTCGTTCTTCGTCCGCCCCGATCACCCGGCCCGCAAGCTGCTGGGGACGGTGTCGGAAACCGCAGCGAAATGGCTGGCCGACGACGATATCGACCCGCAGCTGCTGGCGCCGCTGCAGCAGGCGGTCACCCACGCGGTCAAACATTACGACGGCAATCTCGAAGTCTTCGAGCAGAGCAACAAGCAGCTCCAGACGCATATCGACACCCAGGTGCGCCGCGCCGAGACTCTGGAGCGCCGCCACGTCGAGGCCGCCCGCGGCAAGGAGAAACTCGAAGCTGCCAAGCTGCGCGCCGAGCAGGTGCTGGGTGAAATCGTCGGCGAACAACCGCTGCCCAAATTCACCCGCGCGCTGCTGAATCAGGCGTGGGCGGATGTGCTCACGCTTACCTTCCTGCGCCACGGCGAGGGGTCGGAGGAGTGGAACCGGCAGGTCGACGTCACCCGCCAGATCGCCGCCGCCTGCACCGACCGCGATACCAGCGTCGAGCATCCCGCGCTGAAGGCGCACGTGGAATCGGCGCTCAAGCAGGTCGGTTATCACGAGGCCGAAGCCGATGTCATCGCCAAGCGTCTGTCCAGCAGCGTGCGCGACGACGAGGACGGCGAGTCCCGCACCGAACTGACGATGAAGCTCAAGGCGCGCGTGCGCCTGGGCGAGGACGCGCAGAAGGCGCGCAAGCCCGACCTGCCGGCGCGCTCGCCGCATGAGCAGCAATGCTACGAACAACTGCGCCTGCTGCCGTTCGGCACTTGGATGGAGTTCGTCACCAACCAGCAGGGAGATGTGGTGCGCAGGCGTATGTCGTGGTTCAGCCCGATCACCGGCACCGCGCTGTTCGTCAATCAACGCGGCCAGCGCGTCGGCGAACATTCGCTCGACAGCCTCGCGCGGATGATGGACAAGGATCAGGTGCGCGTGGTCACGATGCAGCGCGCCGGTCTGGTCGACCGCGCTTGGCATGCCGCGATCAACGCCCTGCGCAGCCTCACCGGAACCGGACGTCGCGAAGATCACGACGACGATCCGCCCGATGTCGCTGTGCGCTCCGGCCCTGCGGCGGCTCACGATGCCGGCGAGCCGGCGCCTGAAGGCAGCTTCGTGCGTTCGATGCCCACCGCTGAGTCGGCCGCCACGGGCCAGCCCGCAGCCGGCAAAGGCGCGTCTTCCAGCGGAGATTCCCGATGAGTTCGAAAGAGCACCGGCGCTCGCCGCGGCGGAAAGTCGACGAGACCGTGCTGGTCAGCGATGTCATGACCGAGGAAGTTGCCGGCCGCATCGGCAATCTGTCCGAGGGCGGCATGTTGCTGATGGCCAGCGTGCAGCTGACCGAGGACGCGCTGTATCAGTTCCGCTTCCGCCTGCCCGGGGAAGCCGGCGATATCGAAGTCGGCGCGCATTTGTTGTGGTTCGATCGTGCCAATTCGCCCGGGCAGTCATGGGCGGGGTTCCGCTTCATTTCGCTCTCCGACGCGCATCGCGACCGCCTGCATAACTGGGTCGGCGCGCCCGGCGCCCACTACGACTGAGCGCACGACTGAGCGCACGACTGAGCTTGCGCCAAGCTCTGGCCGGTCCCAAGCCTTGCGTGCGTTGAGACCCACGCGCGTCTGGACCGCAACCGCGCATCGCCCCGCTGCGGCCCGAGCTTGGATCAGAATGATCACCGTCGGAGCGCCGCATGCGCGTTCCGGATTCTCACGTATTTCCAGAGCGAATCGCCATGTCCGCAGACCTCTCGCGCCTTTACGCCGATCATCTCGCCACCCAGTGCGCGCGCGCCGATGCCGCGCTTGAACGCGGCGGCTTCGGGCATCTCGTCGTGCCCAGCGGCACCTCGCACTATCAGGTGTTCGACGACCGCGATTATCCGTACGCGGTCAACCCGCACTTCAAGTCATGGCTGCCGCTCACCCACACCCCGGGCAGTTGGCTGGTCTACACGCCGGGCGAACGCCCCAAGGTCATTTATCTGCAGCCGCACGATTACTGGCACGTAGTCCCGCAGGTGCCGAACGGCGACTGGGTCGAACACTTCGGCATCCACATCATCCGTAATGCCGAAGACGCCAAACAATACCTGCCGAAGAATGCATCGCGCTGCGCGATCCTCGGCGAAGCGCAGAGCGCGCTGGGCGCGTACGGTGCGTTCGCGCCCAACAATCCGCAGCCGGTGCTGGATTACCTGCACTACCACCGCGGCTACAAGACGCCGTACGAAATCGAGATGATGCGCGAAGCCACCCGCGTCGGCGTGCGCGGTCACCGCGCCGCCGAGCGCGCGTTCCGCGCAGGCGCCAGCGAATTCGGCATCCATTTGGCCTACTGCCAAGCCGCGCGCCAGGACGCCAACGACCTACCGTACAACAACATCATCGCCCTCAACGAGCACGGCGCGATCCTCCACTACACCGATCGCGACCGCATGCCGCCCGCGCTTATCCGCAGCTTCCTTATCGACGCAGGCGGCAGCCACCGCGGCTATGCCAGCGACATCACCCGCACCTACGCCACTGACACCGGTGGCGAATTCCAGGCGATGATCGACGCCGTCGACGCCGCGCAATTGGCAATGTGCGCACAGGTCCGCGCCGGCACCGACTACCCGCGCATCCACCTCGACGCACACCTCGCGCTGGCCCGCATCCTGCGCGATTTCAAGCTGATCAACGTGTCCCCGGAAGTTGCGGTGGAAACCGGCGTCAGCAGCGCGTTCTTTCCGCACGGCATCGGCCACGGTATCGGCCTGCAGGTCCACGACGTCGCCGGCTTCGCCGCGTCGGATGCCGGCGGCACCATCGCCAAACCCGAAGGCCATCCGTTCCTTCGCCTCACCCGCACCCTTGGTCCCGGTATGGTCGTCACCATTGAGCCCGGCATTTACTTCATCGATATGTTGCTCGACGAATTGAAGAACAAAGGCCTTGGTCCGAGCGTGAATTGGGATCGGGTGGCGATGTTCAAACCGTATGGCGGGATTCGGATTGAGGATGATGTAGTTTGTACCGAGGGCGAGCCGATCAATTTGACGCGGGAAGGGTTTGCGAACGGTTGATCTTGATGGTGTGCGTCCCGGCGCATCGGCTTCCGCAACGGTGGCGCCGTCGTTACTTGCGTTGATGCCATGCGCTGCAGGGCACAAGAGCGTCGCGACTTGCGTCGCTCCCACAGATAGCAAAGGCGAAAGGCGTCGCGACTTGCGTCGCTCATACAGACAGCAAAGGCGAAAAGTTTCGCGACTTGCGTCGCTCCTACAGACAGCAAATGCGCGGCAGACCGTGCGTCAGCCCCCTTTGGAAAAGGGGGCGGGCAATCGCGGAGCGATTGACGGGGGATTTGCTTTCCGGCCGAAGGCCGGGGCCGGCGGATAAGTCGAGATGGCGGGTGCAAGACCCGGCCTACGCGCGACTTCGTTGTCCGCGGCCCTTGTTGTCGCGCGCTTCGCGATGCGCGGTCTCCGCCAGCACCTTGAACTGGCGCTCGCGTTTGAGCCACAGCTCGCTGCCAGTGTCTTCCTCGGTGTCGGTCTGCGGGATCTGGCCGAAAGCGATGCGCATAGGCGCGGCCTGCTGCGACAGCGCGTTCTGCATCGCGCCGAAGTAGAGGGCGTTGTTGCCGTAGCGCTGGTTGATCTGATCCAGGACCGC
>JAYUIZ010000020.1:0-3372 GCA_043765595.1 Lysobacter sp.
ATTTCAAGTTTGAAGTGCAACACGCTGGGCTTGTTGATGGGTCTCGATCGGTGTTTTCCAATCGAGCGTTTTTCGTGGCTGAGTATTCAATCGATGCGCGATGGCGTTCAATTCGCGCTGACTCAGCGTAGACGTGCCTGTTTCTTTCGGCAAGTACTGCCGTAGTAAATATTGGGGTCAGAGTGGAATAGCACCTGCCTTAAGCAAAAACGTCCCGGTTTTCGTCATGCCCGCGAAAGCGGGAACGCAGTTAATTCAGTCGTTTGCGGTTAGAAAAAGACACTTTAATCCCAGCTTTCGCGGGGATGACAAGCATTAAGTAAATACCATTCGGGCAGAGTGGATTTTTCGCCGTAACTCTAGTGCTGCAAAGCAGATAGCCTTTGCTCATAAGCTCATCTCGGAGTCGCCCGCATCAAAAGCCCACGCCACGCATTAAGTCAGAGCTAATTTGTGCTCGTGACTAGCAATGCGTTCATCCTGAAATCAAATAATCACGCTCACCCCGAGCGATCAATAGACACCGTCGTTTCCCCTGTCGTCCTTGTCCTTGAGTAAAGCTTGAGACTTTCAAAACGCGACCATGCATTGAAGCTGCCACCAGAAATATGCGATGTCAACAGCCAAAATCAGTTCTTTCGCAAATTGCACACAACAACGTCTCACCCAAGCCAAAACCCACAAAAAAAGCGCCAGTCACCTAGCGCTTTCTCAGAATATTCCATCAATCAGAAAGCGCATTCTCCAAGGCGCACGCTATGACAACCGACTCAACTCAAACCTTCCCCGCCCGCTGGCAGCCGTAATCAACCCCAACACCCGCGTAGCCTCCCCATCCACCATCCCCCACTCAAACCGCCAAGTCCAATTGTGATCCCCCAGCGTCCCCGGCGTATTCATCCGATGCTCAAGCCCCAACCCAAGCACATCCTGCAACTGATACACCGCCATATTCGCGACCGAGTTGCAGCAGGCCCGGATCATCGCCCAGTGCACGTCGCTGCTGTTGGCGGGTAGATAACTGCCTGCATACGCGCGTTCGTGTTCGGTGGCAGTGCTCCACCAGCCGCGAACGGTGTGGTTGTCGTGAGTACCGGTGTAGGCGACGAAGTTGCGCGCCCAGTTGTGCGGCAAAAACAAATCGGTGGCGTCGCCGCCAAAGCCGAACTGCAGGATCTTCATGCCGGGGAATCCGCAGCGGTCGCGCAGTTCGATCACGTCGTCGGTGATCAGGCCCAGGTCTTCGGCGATGATCGGCAGTGGACCGAGCACGCGCTCGATCGCGTCGAACAGTGCTTTGCCGGGGCCGGGTTTCCATTCGCCTTCTTCGGCGGTGGGGCAGCTCGCTGGGATGTCGTAGTAACCGGCGAAGCCGCGGAAATGATCGATGCGGAACACGTCGGCCTGGTCCAGGGCGCGGCGCAGACGTGCGGTCCACCAGGCGAAGTCTTCGTTCGCCATGCGGTCCCAGCGATACAGCGGGTTGCCCCAGCGCTGGCCGGTGGGCGCCATCGCGTCCGGCGGGCAGCCGGCGACGGATGTCGGCTGATAGGCGTCGTCGAGCATGTACAGGTCGGGCCGCGACCAGCAGTCGGCGCTGTGGTGGGCGATGAAGATTGGCAGGTCGCCCATGATCGCGACGCCGTGCTCGTTCGCGTAGCGCTTCAGGTCGTTCGACTGGGTATCGAAGCACCACTGCACGAAGGCCCAGAAGCCGATTTCGCCCGCATGCTGTTTGCGCGCGGCAGCGAGCGCAGCGGCATCGCGCACGCGCAGCGGTTCGGACCATTGCCACCATGGCGCACCCTTGTGCGCGGTTTCCAGCCCCATGAATAACGTGTAGTCGTCCAGCCAATCGCTTTGCTGTGCCGACCAAGCAGCGAATGCCTTGTGTTCATCGGCATCCCGTTTGGCGACAAATCCGGCGTGCGCGCTGCGCAGCTGCGTCTGGCGCCAGCCGATGACGCGATCGAAGTCGACCGCACGCGCGTCGAAACCGCCATCGGGCAGCGTCGGTGCGCGCAGCCAGCCCGCTTCGATCAGAGGCTCCAACGCGACCATCAGCGGGCTGCCGGCGAACGCGGAGACGCTTTGATACGGCGAATTGCCGGGGCCGATGGGATTGGTCGGCAGCCACTGCCACACGCGCTGTCCGGCCGACTGCAGCCAATCCACGAAGCGATAGGCATCCGGTCCGAAATCGCCGATTCCATGCGGTCCGGGCAGCGAGGTGACGTGCAGCAGTACGCCGGCCGCGCGTTGCTCGAGATCGATCATCGGTGGGTCTCCTGGGGATTCGTGTCGTGGCGCAGCAGCAACAGGCTGCGGAACGGTATATCGAACATGCGGTCGTCGCCCTGTGCAAAACGTCCCGGTACGAGCTGTCCTGCCGCGGCCAGCGTGCCGCTGCTGTCCGCCGCCAGCTGCCATGGGCCATGCGGCAGCCTGAAGCGCGCGGGCTGCGCGCCGGGATTGAAGACGATGCACCAGCGCGGCGGCGACGCGGCGTCGGCGGCGAGCTGGCAGGCGAAGGCGTGCGCGTGCGAATCGTGCCAGTCGTCGATCTGCATCGCCTCGCCATCGGGCCGCAGCCAGTGAATCGCGGGTTCGTGCGCGTCTGGATAGGTCGCGAACCAGCGCAGGTGACGCAGCAGCGGGTCTTCGCGGCGCAGGGCAATCAACGATGCGACGAAATCGATGTCGTCATTGGCGTCGTCGCTGTCGGCCATACACCAGTCCAGCCAGGCGATGGCGTTGTCCTGGCAGTAGGCATTGTTGTTGCCGTGCTGGCTGTTGCCGAACTCGTCACCGGCGCAGAGCATCGGCGTGCCCTGCGCAAGCAACGTGGTCGCGAGCAGCGCGCGGCGCACGCGACGGCGGGTGTCGATCACCAGCGGATGGTCGCTGTCGCCTTCGATGCCGAAATTCGCGCAGACCTCATGCGAGTGACCATCGCGATTGCCTTCGCCGTTGGCGAGATTGTGTTTGTCGCGATAGCTCACCACATCGGCGAGCGTGCGGCCGTCGTGCGCAGCGACGAAGTTGACGCTGGCCGTGGGCAGGCGATGACCGTGATGGAAGAGGTCGCTGGACGCGGTGAAGCGGCGCGCGAATTCGCTGCGGCCGATAGCGGTGCCGTGGTGTGCATCGTGGCCCAGCCAGTAGTTGCGCGCACCGTCACGGAAGCGATCGTTCCATTCGAGGAAGCGGCCCGGCATGCGTCCCAACTGATAACCGTCGTGGCCGAGATCCCAGGGCTCGGCGATCAGATGCACCTGCGACAGCGTCGGATCCTGGCGCAGCGCCACCCAGAACGGTGCCGACGGATCGAAGCCCTGTCGGGTGCGGCCCAGCGCGGGCGCCAAATCGAAG
>JAYUIZ010000021.1:0-3369 GCA_043765595.1 Lysobacter sp.
TTCCACATGCAATTGCGGTAACGACCGCTGAGGTGACGGATCGTTGTGGGGCGGTAGAAATGCTGGAACACTGCGCTGAACAGCTACAGGGCGTGAAGAACGTTCTGGCTGATGGCGGTTATACAGGTGAGGCGTTCGCCGACGAGGTTTTGAGCACGCTTGGCGCGACCGTGCAGATTGCCAAGCGGAGCGAGCTGCATAGGTTCGTTGTGATTCCACAGCGCTGGATTGTGGAGCGATCATTCGCTTGGCTGGAAAAGAATCGGCGACTATGGAAGAACTGCGAGCGAAAACTCAACACAAGCCTGCAATTCGTAAATCTTGCATTCTTGGCGCTGTTACTCAGAAGATTTTGAACAGGCTCTTAGCAGCTTGCTTTTTTGTTTACGCGACGCCGGCCGCAGGAAGTCCAATCCGATTTTCCGGATGTATTTTGTTGTCACCTGGCAGGTTTCCACCAGCCACGGCCTCCTAGCAGGCTTGCCCGGTCGCTGTGTACTCAACCAGTCGCTGGAATTCACACTTGAACCCCTTTACGCTCTGCGCTGCGATCAATCTTCGTCATACCGATTAGCTGACAAGCAAAAGCTGCAATCGGTAACTCGAGAACGGATACGTGTTTTTCGAGAGCTGGGCTCAAGGAGTTCAAAAAATGGATGGTTCTGGATGCAAGGTCACCGGCAGCAGAAAATGGGGCATCAGCACCTTCATGGAGTTCTACGACCGCGTGCTCGGCGTCAAGATTTTCGAGCATTTCGGCAAGGTGCTTATCGAAACCATCAAGCAGGATATGCCCGTCCACAACCTGAAAATCCTGGAGGTGGCCTGTGGCACCGGCCGGATCACAGCGCATCTGCACTCTGAGCTGGTAGAGCCGTTCGGCTGCACGCTCACGGCTACGGATCTGTCGGCGGCGGCTATCGAAGTCGCGCGGCAAGTGCTTCCGAGCCAGGTCTTGAAGGATGTGGCACTCATCCCGGACGTGGATATGCAGGAGCTGCCCTTTCCCGAGGGCACCTTCGACGTCATCGTGTGCGGCTTCGGCATCTTCTTTCCCCGCGACAAGACCAAGGTCATTCGCGAGTTCAAGCGCGTGCTGCGGCCCGAAGGCCGCTTCTTCGCCACGGTATTCCACCGGAACCTGTTGTTCGAGTACGCGCGTGACGAGTTCGTGCGCTATTTCGGCGCGCCGTCCAGCATGCTGGAGGCGGCGCTGGGTCTGCGCGATCCGCGGGAAATCACCGACATCATGTACCGCGAGGGCGTGTGCAGCGAGTTGGTGCCCTTGAAGCGCAACCTGGTCGCGTCGTTTCCCTTCGACGAAGACGATACCAAAGAGTTTTTGTACAACATGTGCGTGCTGCTGGAGGACTACAACCAGGCCAGCCCTGAGGAGCAGGACCGGTACCTGAACGATATGTGCGCGAGGATCCACAGTCGCGTACCGGCCATGATGTTCGAGGTGGATTCCTGGTTCTTGTGCGGCGTCAACTCCGATCGGCAGGTCGAAGAGTCGAGCGCACCGCCGAACTTCGAGAACGTGCGAGCATTCATCAGGCACGCGGCCGGCGATGAGTTCGAAGCCGAGAAGGCGCTCATGGTGGCAGGCGGGCAGTATGACGACGACCAGATGCAGGCCTTCCGCCAGAAGGAGTTCTCGCGCTTGAACACAGACACGTACCTCGACTATGTGGGCAGCAGCCTGGCGCCGCTGAGTCTGCTGGAACAGTCCTTTCAGTCGCTCTCTTCAAAGGTGCAGGGGAACCCCCACAGTTACTCTGCCGCCTCGCTCAGTTCGGTGGAGACGCTGCGCCAGAAGGTGCTCGATTGCTTTAACGCAGGACTCGAGTACGAGGTCATTTTCACCGCCAACGCCAGCGCCGCCGTGCGCATCGTGGCCGAGTGCTTCCCCTTCCAGGAAGGCTCGCACTTCGTCCTCACCAAGGACAATCACACGTGTGCACACAGCGTCCGCGAGTACGCAAACAAGAACAAGGCCACGGTCCGCTACGTGACCCTGACGCCCGAGTTGCTCATCTGGGATGAGTCCATGCTGCGCGCGCTGAACGCCGCCGACGCGAGCAAGCCCAATCTGCTGGCCTATCCCTCGCAGTCCAACGCCACAGGCGCGCTGCACGACCTCGGCTGGGTGCAGCAGGCCCAACAGCGGGGCTTCATGGTGCTGCTGGACGTGGCCGCGCACGTGCCCACGTTCGCCTTGGACTTGGCCGAGTGCCAGCCGGACTTCATGTGCATCTCCTTCTACAAAATATTTGGCTTTCCCACGGGCATCGGCTGTCTGCTGGCCAAGCGCGCCTCGCTGGAGGCCCTGAAGCCACCGTCCTTCTCGGGTGGTAGCGTGTGCTACATCAGCGGACCGTGGTCGCCCACGGAGCGCATCCTGTACCACGACGACGCACGCTTGTACGCAGTCGGCACGCCCAATTACCTGGCCATGGACAGCGTCTCGTTCGGTCTGGACTTCATTCGCGCGCACGGGCAGAACAACATCCGCGACCGGGCCGTGGCGCTGGCACGCTACCTCGAAACGAAGCTGGCGGGCCTCCGCCACGCAGGAAACTGCAGGCTGGTCGAGGTGTATCCGCCGCCGCCGCACCTGAAGGGCGCAACCATCATGTTCAATTTCTACGACCAGTTCGACTCCATGATTCCATGGGAAATCATTGACACCATTGCGGCCTCGCTGGACATCAGTATTCGCTCGGGCTGCTTCTGCAATATGGGCGTGGTGCAGCAGGCCACGTATGGCACGGCGGCCTCGGAGCACTGCGAACTCGACCGCACAGGCCAAAAAATTGAGACCTGCAAGCAGTTCCACTCCGAAGTGCTGTCACCGGGTGCGTGTGGCGCCATGCGCGTGTCCTTCGGCATCGCCTCGACCTTCAGGGACGCTTTTGTGTTTTATCTGTTTGCGAAAGCCTTCTTGAACACTGACGCGGAATCCGTGCAAGGTTGCGTCAGATAGGTCGCGATCCTGTGCGCCAACGTCGCGAAACAGGTCAGCGTGCCTGCGATGCTGATAAGGCCGTCGAGCATGGTCAGCCGCGAGCAGGCGACCAAGCGCAGCTGCGCATCGGCGGCCACGGCGACTTCGCGCGGCGGGTCCAGGTCTTCGATCCGTATCCACCATTCGCCCTGCGAATGCCGCGCCATGAGCCAGCTGGCTAACGCTGCCAGCAGCGAGCCCACATGCAGCGGCCCGGTGGGCGAGGGCGCGAAACGTCCGCGGTACGGCGCGTGAGATCTGTCGGCGGGCGGCATCGAAACTGTCTGCGGGCTGTCTGGCGGCTTGGTTGCGGCCGCAGCTCCGGCTTGCGGGCTGGTCGGCGGGCCCCACTTTACACGGGC
>JAYUIZ010000022.1:0-1162 GCA_043765595.1 Lysobacter sp.
ACTCGGCCACGCTTCCGTATTTTTTTCGACTGCGGCAAAAAAAAATCCTGTCATCCCGAATCCCGGCTTTATCGGGTGAGGGACCTGTTGTTGCTTACCCCCGGCAACACAGCGGAAAACAGAACAGCAGGTCACTCGCCTTCGGCTCCGGATGACGGTGGGAGGGTTCGGACCGAATTAAGCACACCTCCTCGCTTCCCCCTACCGACCCTCGTCACACCGCCTCTGCAATTTTAACCTGCTTCTCCGGCGCCATCCCACCCGGGCAGTGCAGACAGTTGAGGCGTAAGGCCTCCAGCAGCGGGGGCATGTTCTCGACGAGGTAGTCGATGAACATCCGCACCGCTGGCAGCACGCCGCGACGGGAAGCATAAACGACATGACAGATACCCATCGGCAGGCGCCAAGCGGGCAGCACCACTTCCAGCTCGCGGTTACGTACGGCGTCGGCGCAGATGGTTTCGGGGATGAGAGCTACACCCAGGCCCTGCTTGGCCAGCGCCATCAGCATCGGGAAATCGAAACCGGAGACCCGGGGCTTGAGTTCGACGCGGCGGATTTCACCACCTTCGCCCTGCAGTTCCCAGCGCTGACGGGCTTCGTCCTCGCTCATACTCAGCGTGGTGTGGTTGGCAAGTTCTTCGGGATCTCGAGGGCGTCCAGCGTGATCAAGGTATTTGGGACTTGCGACCAGCAATTCTTGAATTCGACCGAAGTCGCGCTTTATCAAACTACCGTCGTCATCTGTCTTCGCGCGTACGCGAATGGCCGCGTCGAAACCTTCGTTGATCACGTCGACGCGGCGATTGTTGACGTGCAGCTGCACGCGCACCAGCGGGTAACGGGCGAGGAAATCGGGCAGCAGTTTCGGCATCAGCTCCTGGGCGATGCCCACCGGTACGCTCACCCGCACAAGCCCACGCGGTTCGGCGCTGAGCCGGTCCACCACTTCGCGCGCGGCGCTGGCTTCAGCGAGCATCGACTGCGCGTGGCGGTAAACGCTCTGGCCGACATCAGTCACCGCGAAGCGCCGGGTGGACCGCTGCAGCAGGCGCGCGCCCATGCAGCAGGGCGCGATGAAACTGCTGCGCGCAGGCGCCGACTCCGATGAATTCCTGCGCCGCTTCGAGCAGGAGCGGCAGATCCTGGCGACGCTGAATCA
>JAYUIZ010000023.1:0-3366 GCA_043765595.1 Lysobacter sp.
GCGATCCGCCCGGAAATATAAGCACCCAGACTGGACCCAGCCATCACCAGCGGGCCGCGCGCAGCTGCCGCGGATGCAAGCGCGCGCAGGCGCTGCAGCCGCGCCTCGACATCGCCCAATTCGCTGATGTCATGTCTGGCGTCGAGGTCGGTGTAATCGGGACACGCGTGGGTCCAGCCGAGACGCTCGGCGACCACGGCAAGCGCGGCGATTTTGGTCGCGTCGGGCCCGCTTTCGAAGCCGTGCGACAGAATGCAATGACCTCGCAATTTCAAGTGTTCAATCCTCGATCCAATGCACCGCATCGCCGATGCGCAACGTGCCGCCTTGCACAATCCGCGCGCACAGGCCGCCATGGCCGCGCATCGCGTTGTAGCCGCCGGCGCCCAGCGCAAGCTCCATCCGCGAACACGGATCGCAGGGCGCCGTGCCTTCGCAAAGCACATCGCCGATGCGGAACCGGCGGCCTTTCAGCGCGATCAACGGGATGCCGGAGACCACCAGATTGCGCCGCAGCGTGGCCGAATCGATGGCATCGATACCGGCCAAGCCGGCGATCACCGGCAGATGTTCGGCCTGGATCAGGGTGATGCCGCGCTTGCCGCTGCCGCTGCCGTAACGGTCGCCGCGCAGACCCTTGCCGGCCACGGCTTCGGCGCTGTCGACCTCGCGCATCGGCACGTCGCGCGCCGGACGCAGGCCGATCCAACGCACCTGCCCGGCGCGCGGAAACTGCGTCATCAGGCGGTGGAGTTCGGATTCGGGGGGCGGCAACATCGGTAAATGCTAGCATCCGGGGCATGATTCCCGACCTTTCACCGATGCCGCCGGCTTTCATCGAGTCTGTTCAGATCAACCCACTGCCCTACGAGCTGCGTCTCGATACGCGTCCGCTCTCGCAGATCGATCTGATCGTCATCCACTGCACCGAGACGCTGACGCTGGACTCTGCGCGCGAGTTCGGCGAGCGCGTGCTTTATGAAGGCAGCGGCACCGGCAACAGCGGCCATTACTACATCGACCGCGACGGCAGTACCACGCTGTACGTGCGTCCGGATCGCATCGCACACCACGTGCGCGGCTACAACCCGCGTTCCATCGGCATCGAACTGGTCAACACCGGGCGCTACCCGCACTGGCGCGATTCGAAACACCAGGCGATGGGCGAGGCTTACCCCGGTGCGCAAATCATCGCGCTGATCGCATTGCTCACGCAGTTACAGCGGCAGTTTCCCAGCATCAAATTCATCGCCGGGCATGAGGATCTGGATCGCGAGATGGAAGCGGCGATGGATGATCCGAATGTACAGGTACCGCGCAAGCGCGATCCTGGGCCGCTGTTTCCGTGGGTAAGGATGATGGATGCGGTTGAATTGGAGCGATTGATACCGTGACGAAGCCGATCGGTCGCGATGTCGACCGATATCACGCGCTGCCGCCTGCCCTGTTTCTCTTTATCGGGGTTTCTCGTCGTCGGGGTTTCTCGTCGTCGGGATCGGCGTGATGATCAAGATGACCATGATGGGTCTTGATCGCGATCATTTTTTCTTCTACGACGAGCCGCGATCATCGTGGTCGCCAACATTCGACCTGCCCGCGCTGTTTCTGGGGTTCACATCGCTGGAATGCGCAGCGCTTGTCTGGCTGACGCTGCGCTTCAGTGGCCTTGCCCTGTCGAAAGCGGCAATCATTGGACTTATCGCGTTCGCACCACGGGCCATGATTCATACGTTAAAGGTCATGCACGCGCCCGGCTTCATGCTAATGCATGCGCTCTGGTCGACCGCTGTCCGCATCGTGCTTGCCGCGCTGCGGGTAGCGAATCCGATCGCCAGACTGATGGTCCTTCACCCGGCCTGCAAAAGTGGCATGGCCGGGAACGTCTGCGACCATGAATCCGCGGGCCTGAAATTCCATGTTTCAATTCGGCTCATCATTTCTTTTATTCGATGCCGAAGAACCAGCCAGCTGGCGTCATCATCTTACTCACAAGATCGTAATTTACGGAACAATCGACGGAAAAATACACTGTAAAATAAGCTATTTTTTCTACTGATTTGTTCCCAAAGTTACTGACTGCTGAGTAAGTCCTGCAGCGCCCCTGCAGATACCCGACATTTCCACCGGATATGTGACCAAAATTCACGTCAATCTACCTCGGATTGTGATAGCAACCGCGCCGACTGGATCAACCTGCATTGCGCGCACCGGCACAATCATCGATCACGCTATCAATTCATGCTGAACCTCGATATCCAGAAATCATTCAATCGTTGCTGGCCGTCTTGCGCCTCCGCTATGCTCTACCGGCCGCGGCGGCCTGCAACACAGCTTCTCATTACCCGCGGAGCGTGTGTCAGAGGAAGACCCGAATCCATCCAACTGATGTGCGATTTATCCACCCCACACCAAGGAAGATCATGCAACACCACAAGACCGCTCTTATCGGAGGCGCGCTTTCGCTTCTCCTGATCATCCCGTTCGCATCACAAGCCCAGCAACGCGAAGACGCCAGCGGTGGCTGGGGCCTGGGCCTGGGTGTCGCCGCGCGCAGCACCTTGTATGCAGGCGAAACCAAGCGTGTGCTGCCTTTCCCCTTTATCAGATACGAAGGCGAACGGTTCTTCGTGGAAGGTCCCAAGGTCGGCTACAAGATCGTCAACGGCGAGATGTTCACGCTGAGCGGATTTGTCGCCGTGCGCGGCGATGGTGTAGACGTCAAGGACATGGGCGCGAATGAGCTTGCCCAGAACGGCATCAACCGCAACCTGCTGGAAGACCGGAAATACGCCGCGGACGCCGGCTTGTCCGCATCGTTCCGCACCGAAGCCATCGGCGAATTCGAATTCGATGTCCGCGGCGATATCACCAGCACCAGTGACGGGTATCAAGCCTCGCTGGACTACCGGTACCCCTTCCAGGTCGGATCGGTCACGTTAATCCCGGGTATCGGCGCGACTGCGATGTCCAAAGACCTCGCAAACTACTACTACGGCACGTTGCCGAAGGAAGTCGCGCGTGGCGTGGTCGATTACAAACCCGGGCAGGTGACAGTTCCCCACTTCAGTATCACCGCTGTGGTGCCGATCGGCTCGAAGTGGATCGGTATGGGAGGCGTCAACATCGACGTGTTACCGGATGAAGTCACCGATAGTCCGTTGATCGACAAGGACGCGGACGGTGTAGGCACATTTTTCTTCGCCGTTATTCGTCAATTCTGAATGCCTGCATCGCAGCAGGATCGGAACAGGTCGTTTACCGCCAACGCCGCCGAAGCTCCATTTCGGCGGCGTTTTCCGTGAGCCGCGCTACGCCTCGTTGATCCGGCATCGCGGTTGAAGCCGCACTTGCCATGCCTCAACCTTC
>JAYUIZ010000024.1:0-1161 GCA_043765595.1 Lysobacter sp.
GGTCAGCTGGGCGCCATGGCCGATCCAATGCTTGGTGCGCTCGATGTCGAGCTCGACGCGCTTTTCGTTACCGGCTGCGACCGGGTTGTAGTAACCCAGACGCTCGATGTTGCGGCCGTCGCGCGAGCTGCGGCTGTCGGTGACGACGATGTGATAGAAGGGGCGCTTCTTGGCGCCGCCACGGGTAAGGCGAATCTTGACCATGAGTCGATAGTTCCTGTGGAGCCCAGCTGCCGAAGTGGCAGGGTAAGCCGACAAGTATAACCCGCTGATTACGGTCAGGAAACCCTTAGCGAACATCTACCCAAGCGGTGCAGCCCCTAAGTTAGCGACGATTCGTGCCGCAAGGCACGGATGGGGTATGGAAGGAAGCACGCTAGACCGGAGCCCAAGATTCGCACAGCGAACTTTGCGGTGATCTGGCAAAGCCGGATCACCGAAACGGCATTCCACCGCCCCGCCCGCCCATCATTCCCTTCATGCCACGCATCAGGCCTTTCATGCCGCCCGAGCTGAGCTTGCTCATCATCTTTTCCATCTGCTGAAACTGCTTCATCAGCTTATTGACGTCGGCCGGGGTCAGGCCGGAACCGCGGGCGATGCGGGCGCGACGCGAACCATTCAGCAGCGCCGGGTTGCGGCGTTCCTTCTTGGTCATCGAATTGATGATCGCGATCAGCCGGGGCACTTCCTTGCCGGTGACCTGATTCTTCACATTATCCGGGATCTGGCCCATGCCCGGCAGCTTGTCCATCAGTCCGTGCAGGCCGCCCATGTTCTGCATCTGTTCGAGCTGATCCTTCATGTCGTTGAGGTCGAACTTCTTGCCCTTGGTGATCTTCTCGGCGAGTTTCTGCGCCTTGTCCTTGTCGACCTGATGCTCGACCTGTTCGACCAGCGACAGCACGTCACCCATGTCGAGGATGCGGCCAGCAGCGCGATCCGGGTGAAAGACATCCAGACCGTCGGGCTTCTCACCGACGCCGATGAACTTGATCGGCCGCCCGGTGATGTAGCGCACGCTCAGCGCAGCGCCGCCGCGGGCGTCACCGTCGGTCTTGGTCAGCACCACGCCGGTCAGCGGCAATGCTTCGCTGAAAGCCTTGGCGGTGTTCGCGGCGTCCTGGCCGGTCATCGCGTCGACCACGAACAGGGTCTCGA
>JAYUIZ010000025.1:0-1158 GCA_043765595.1 Lysobacter sp.
CTACGGTTAAGGAGCAGCAGGAAGGATGGCCGGAGATTCCCGGTTACCGCCTGCTGCGGATTCTCGGGCATGGCGGCATGTCCACGGTTTACCTTGGCCAGCAGCTATCGCTGGGGCGCGAGGTGGCCATCAAAGTCATGCGCCTGGAAGCACTGACCGACGAAACTGGCCGTCGCCGGTTCGAGAACGAAGCCCGCACCATCGCCCGCTTGGACCATCCGCATATCGTGCATATCCACGAAGTCGGCCGGACCCGCGAAAACCAGCCTTACCACGTGATGCCGGTGCTGCCGCGCGGGCATCTGGGCAAACGCAACCTCACTCGCGACGAGTCGCGGGTGCGAGAAATCCTAGAAGCCCTGCTCAGCGCCCTGGCCTATGCGCATGGCCGCGGGGTGATCCATCGCGACGTGAAGGCCGAGAACGTACTGTTCGACGAGGCCGAGCGGCCGATGCTGACCGATTTCGGCATCGCCCTGCGCCGCGGTTACGGGTCCCGCGTCACCACCGCCGGCGTGGCGATGGGCAGCACGGCCTACATGGCGCCCGAGCAGGCGCGCGGCAGCGAAGTGGATCTGCGCGCCGACCTTTACAGCCTGGGCGTGCTGGCCTGGGAAATGCTGGTCGGCAGCCTGCCCTACCAAGCCGAGGATGGGCTGTCGATGGCGCTCAAGCACGTGCAGGATCCGGTTCCTCGCCTGCCGCCACATCTTGGTCACTGGCAGCGTTTCTTCGACCGCGTATTGGCTAAAACGCCGATCGAACGGTTCAACGACGCGCCCGACATGCTGGCCGCGATGCATCGCGTGCCGCATGCGCGCCGCCAGCCCCTGCGCGCATCCCTGGCCCGGCTGCGCGCCCGCATCGGCCCGAAACAAATATTAGTCGCGGCCGCGAGCATCGCGGTCGTCGCTGGCGGAATCGCAGTCTTGATCCGCTTCGACCAGCGCAGCATTGAACGCACGTTCGCCAGCTACAGCGGAAGCCCGCGCACGCCGATACCGATGACCGCCGACCTGGATCCGACCCGCGGCGCCCCGCTGTCCGACCCCAGCGACGCGATGCTGCGCGCGGCGCCGGAGTCCGCAGCGCATCGCTTCGTCGAGGACGCGGAGCGGCACTTGCAGCAACGCCGGCTGGTCTCGCCTCCTGGTGAAA
>JAYUIZ010000026.1:0-3347 GCA_043765595.1 Lysobacter sp.
TTCATCCGCTCCTGACCACAGCCCAAGGCATTGTGATCGCCGACAACCAGAATTCGCTCACGCCGACGCCGCGCGGACCGACGCTGTTGGAGGATTTCATCCTTCGCGAGAAGATTACCCATTTCGATCATGAGCGCATTCCCGAGCGTATCGTCCACGCGCGCGGCAGCGCGGCACACGGTTACTTCGAATTGACGCGCTCGCTGGCGCGTTACACCACCGCGGCCATCCTCACTGAGAAGGGCATGAGGACGCCGGTGTTCTGTCGGTTCTCGACAGTCGCTGGCGGTGCGGGTTCGGTCGATACGCCGCGCGATGTCCGCGGGTTCGCGGTGAAGTTCTATACGCAGGAAGGCAATTGGGATCTGGTCGGCAACAATATTCCGGTGTTCTTCATCCAGGACGCGATGAAATTTCCCGATCTTATCCATGCGGTGAAGATGGAGCCGGACCGTGGTTTTCCACAGGCAGGCAGCGCGCACGATACGTTCTGGGATTTCGTATCGCTGATGCCCGAAAGCATGCACATGATCATGTGGGCGATGAGCGACCGCACCATTCCGCGCAGCTTGCGGACCATGGAGGGTTTCGGCATCCACAGTTTCCGCCTGCTGGACGCGGCGGGCAGCAGTACGTTCGCGAAGTTCCATTGGCGGCCGAAGCTCGGCATCCAGTCCACGGTCTGGGACGAGGCGGTGAAGCTGCAGTCGGCGGACAATGACTTCCACCGTCGCGATCTGTGGGAAGCGATCGACGGCGGACAATTCCCCGAGTGGGAGCTTGCGGTGCAGTTGTTTACTGAAGAGGATGCTGCAGCCTTTCCGTTTGATCATCTCGATCCGACGAAATTGATTCCCGAAGAATTGGTGCCGCTGCAGATGATCGGCCGCATGGTGCTGGACCGTAATCCCGACAATGTGTTCGCGGAAACCGAACAGGTCGCGTTCTGCCCCGCGAACGTCGTGCCGGGTATCGACTTTAGCGACGACCCACTGCTGCAGGGGCGTCTGCATTCGTATCTCGACACGCAGCTCTCGCGACTGGGCGGACCGAACTTCCACCAGATTCCGATCAATGCCCCGAAGTGTCCGTTCGCGAATCATCAACGCGACGGGCACATGCAGATGGCAGTGCCGAAGGGCCGCGTGGCCTACGAACCGTCCAGCCTTGATCCGCAATCTCCGCGCGCGAGTCGTGAACTTGGCTTCCGTCATTTCGCGCAGCGCGCGGACGACGGCGTCAAAGGTCGCGTGCGGCCTGAGAGTTTCGCCGACCACTACAGCCAGGCGCGGATGTTCTTCCGCAGCCAAAGCGCGCTGGAGCAGGCGCATATGGCCTCGGCGCTGGTGTTCGAGCTGTCGAAGGTGGCTACGCCGCACGTGCGGGTGAGCATCGTCGGCCATCTGCGCAACGTCGACGAAGCACTCGCCACGCGGGTCGCCGATGGTCTGGGCATGGCGGCGTTGCCTGATGCGCCGGCACCGGCGGCACCGGTTCAGGACTTCGCGCTGTCGCCTGCGCTGCGGATCATTGATCGCATGCGCGATACGCTGCAGGGACGCTGCATCGGCATTCTGGTCGCCACGGGCTCCGATGCGAAGATGATCGATGCCATCCGCGCGGCGGCGATGAAGGCGGGCGCGCAGGTCAAGATCGTCGCACCCAAGCTGTCGGTGGTGCTGTCGAACGGCAAGCGCCTGGACGCGGATGGACAGTTGGCGGGTACGCCGTCGACTGTGTTCGACGCCGTGGCCAGCGTGCTGGATCCGGACGAAGCGATGAAGCTGGCGAAGGAAAGCGCGGCAACCGATTGGGTCCGCGATGCATTCGGCCATCTGAAAGCTATCGCGGCATGCAAGGGCACGCATGCGATCCTGAAGGCGGCCGGTATCAAGCCTGACCGCGGCGTAGTGCCGCCGGAGGACGTGGAGGCGTTCCTTGTGCTGGCGCGTACGCGCCAGTGGGCGAGAGAGCCGAAGATCCGCACGCTGGCTTGATCAATGTTTGGCAAAGCCCGCGTCCTCGCAGGCGGCGACGCGGGTGGAGCAGTTGCGGAGATCAGGTTTCGAATGTGTCCAGCGGCTTCACCACCGAGAATTTCTCCTTCAGCGGTTTGCCCTCCAGCGGCGGGAACTCGACGGGTTCGGGTTTGATCTGGGTATCCGGCAGGCGATCCAGAAGATCGCGGATCAAGGTCAGCCGGCCGCGTTTCTGATCGTTGAAATCGATCAGCGTCCACGGCGCCTGTTTCGTATGTGTCGCCTTGAGCATCGCTTCGCGGGCTTTTGTGTACTCGCCGTACCGGCTGCGCGCTTCCAGATCGATGGGCGAGAGCTTCCAGCCCTTGAGCGGATCTTCGCGGCGTTCGGCGAAACGTTTTTCCTGTTCTTCCTGGTCGCAGCACAGCCAGTACTTGAATATCAGAATGCCGTCGTCGATCAGCATCTGCTCGAATACCGGGGCCTGCTTCAGGAATGCCTTGATCTGCGACTCATCGGCATAGCCCATGACTTTCTCGACGCCGGCGCGGTTGTACCAGCTGCGGTCGAACAGTACGAGTTCGCCGACGGCGGGCAGGTGCGGGACGTAGCGCTGGAAATACCACTGGCTGCGTTCGCGGTCGCTGGGTTTTGGCAGGGCGACGGTGCGGCATTGACGCGGGTTGACGTGAGCAGAGATCGCTTCGATCACGCCGCCCTTGCCGGCAGTGTCGCGGCCTTCGATCAGAACGAGGATGCGCTGCCCGGTGTGCGCGGCCCAGCGCGCCATCATCGCCAATTCGCGCTGGATCGGCTCCATCAGTTCATCGTATTCCTTGCGCTTGAGTTTTTCGGTTTTGCTCATGATGGATGTCCGCTGTTATTGATACGGCCAGGAAAAGTTTGAACTCTGCATCCCTTCGTAGGAGGACCTTCAGGCCCGATCTTCAGACCGCAAATCCGGATCAAAAGCCTGCTCGGGGCTGAAGTCCTCCTACGCAAGCACAGCCATCGATTCAAACATATTCGTACCGGATCAATCGATGTTCGAGCTATGAGGGATGACAGGGAGTCAGCGTTTAGCGCGCTTTGTCGCTGCACGCTTGCGCGCAGGCGCCGGCGCATCGTCTGGCCGCGCGCCGGCGGCCATGGTGCGCGCCACTTCCAGCAGCGCGCCCTGTTGTTTGCTGTTGAGCGCGCGGTACGAGGCCAGCAGTTCGTGTTCGCCTTTGGTGCGCGAGGGGTCGAAGGTGCTGGCCAGCTCCGACAGCAGTGCGCCTGCGGGCACGCCGAAAGTGCGAGCGAGGGCGTCGATCTGATCGCGGCCCGGCATCTTCTCGTCCTTCAGCCAGGCGCTGACGGTGTTGA
>JAYUIZ010000027.1:0-3341 GCA_043765595.1 Lysobacter sp.
TTCGAGGGCGCTGGTGGTCGAACGCGCGGATGGTTCGCTGCTGGTGGATGGCTCACTGCCGGTGGACGAGCTGCGCGAACTCATCGGCCAGCGCCTGCCGCACCTCGACGATCACGACTATCACACCGCCGCCGGCATGGCGATCGCGCACTTCGGAAGGATTCCGAACACCGGCGAATTCTTCGACTGGTCGGGCTGGCGGATCGAGGTCGTCGATCTGGACGGGCCGCGCATCGACAAACTGCTGCTGACACGGATCGAGAGTACGGTTGCGGACGATGACAACTGAGCCGCAGTCCCCGGAAGACGGCGTTGTGGCCTACGGCATGCGCGCAGTGCTAGACAACCTTTGCGACGGCGACCCGGACGACCATCTGGCGCTGCGCGACCTGATCGGCGGCCTGGGGCGCAGCACCTTTGGGGTACTGCTGTTCATCGCCACCATCCCTGCCTTCATCCCGATCCCCGGCGTAGCCGGCGCGCTCAGCGGCCCGCTGGTGGTGCTGGTCGGTCTGCATTTGCTGATCCTGCTGCGCAAACCCTGGCTGCCGGAGTTCGTCGCCCGCCGCGGGCCGCAGCGCAGCACCCTGATCCGTTTTGATCGCGCCGGCGACCGCTGGCTGCGCGGGCTGGAAAAACTGGTGCGGCCGCGGATGACCGCGATGATCGATCATCCGGTGGCGACCGTATTCACTGGCCTGCAACTGGTCCTGCTGGGCGTGCTGCTGGCGCTGCCGATTCCGTTCACCAATTTCATGTTCGCCGGCCTGCTGCTGGTCTACGCGCTGGCGCTGCTGGAACGCGATGGCGCGCTGATGCTGCTCGCCTGGGTGGCGGGGGTGATTGCGATCTATGTCTTCGGCGCGGTGTCGGGCAATCTGGCCACGATGCTATGGGCGTGGGGCGCAAGCTTGGGTTGATTCCGCGCACCTGTAGGAGGGGCTTCAGCCCCGATGATGATCGCGATGGAACAAGCATGTGCCGATAGAGCGGATTGAGCCTGAAGATCGGGCCTGAAGGCCAGCCCTTTCAAGGTTTTTGGATGTGATGGTTTCGTAACTATTTGATTCTTCAATCCGATGGTAGCAACCCAACTCCATCAGCGACCGATCTGTGTGGACTCGTAAGACCTGCAAATCATTGATTTTAATAAGTGAAGCCAAAGACCTTGAAAGGGCTGGGCCTGAAGGCCCTCCTACGGGTTCCACAGACGACGAAGCCCGCCATTCGCATGGCGGGCTTCGGGTGGCGAACGCGGAAACCGTTCGACCAGCAATCACGCAATCAAGCGTTCGAGGGACCTTCGCCTTCCTCGACCGCCTTCATCGACAGGCGGATGCGGCCCTGTTTGTCGACTTCCAGCACCTTGACTTTGACGATGTCGCCTTCTTTGAGCACGTCGCTGACTTTCTCGACGCGGTCGTTGGAGATCTGCGACACGTGGACCAGACCGTCCTTGCCGGGGGAAATGGTGACGAACGCACCGAAGTCCATCAGCTTGGCGACCTTGCCCTCGTAAATGCGGCCCGGCTCGACGTCGGAAGTGATCTGCTCGATGCGCGACTTGGCGGCCTGGCCAGCCGCGGCGCTGACCGACGCGATCGTGATCGTGCCGTCGTCCTGGATGTCGATCTGGGTGCCGGTTTCCTTGGTGATCGCCTGGATCACCGAACCGCCCTTGCCGATCACTTCGCGGATCTTGTCGGGGTGAATCTTGATGGTGATCAGGCGCGGTGCGTACTCGGACAGCTCAGCGCGTGGCGCGGTCATGGCATGCGCCATTTCGCCGAGGATATGCAGACGACCCTGCTTGGCCTGGGCCAGCGCGGTCTTCATGATCTCTTCGGTGATGCCCTGGATCTTGATGTCCATCTGCAGGGCGGAGATGCCCTTTTCGGTACCGGCGACCTTGAAGTCCATGTCGCCCAGATGGTCTTCGTCGCCGAGGATGTCGGACAGTACGACGAACTCGTCGCCTTCCTTCACCAGGCCCATCGCGATACCCGCGACCGGCGCCTTGATCGGCACGCCGGCATCCATCAGCGCCAGCGAGCTGCCGCAGACCGAGGCCATCGAGGACGAACCGTTCGACTCGGTGATTTCCGACACGACGCGGATCGTGTACGGGAAGGCTTCCATCGTCGGCATCACCGCGAGCACGCCACGCTTGGCGAGACGGCCGTGGCCGATTTCGCGACGCTTCGGACCCATCATGCGGCCGGCTTCACCGACCGAATAGGGCGGGAAGTTGTAATGAAACAGGAAGTGTTCCTTGTACTCGCCGCCGACGGCGTCGATGACCTGGCCATCGCGCGCAGTGCCCAGCGTGACCGCAACGATCGCCTGGGTCTCACCGCGGGTGAACAGCGAGGAGCCGTGGACGCGCGGCAGAATCGTGACTTTCGAGGTGATCGCACGGACGGTGTCGAGCGCACGGCCATCGATGCGGACCTTGGTGCTGAGCACCGAGTCGCGCAGAGTCTGGTATTCGATTTCGGAGAATTCCTTCGAGGCTTCGGAAGCGCTCCAGCCGTGGGCTTCGATCTGCGCGGCGAGGCCGGCCATCACGTCTTTCTTCAGCGCCGAAATCGCATCTTTGCGCTCCAGCTTGTCGCGCACCTGGAAGGCGGTGCCCAGACGGTCGCCAACCGCGGCCTTGATCGCGCCGATCAATGCGTCGTTCTTGGCGGGAGCCTGCCAGTTCCATTTCGGCTTGCCGGCTTCGGCAACGAGTTCATTGATCGTATCGATCGCGATCTGCATCTGCTGATGACCGAACATCACCGCGCCCAGCATCACGTCTTCCGACAGTTCGCGGGCTTCGGATTCGACCATCAGCACGGCGTTCCTGGTGCCGGCGACGACGAGCTCGAGTTCGCTGTCGACCAGTTCGGTCGTGCTGGGGTTGAGGATGTACTGACCGTTCTTGTAACCGACCTTGGCGGCGCCGATCGGGCCGTCGAACGGGGCGCCGCTCAGGGCCAGCGCGGCGGACGCGCCGATCAGGGCCAGGATATCGCCATCGACTTCCGGATTGAGGGACATCACCGTAGCGATGATCTGGACTTCATTGCGGAAGTCTTCCGGGAACAGCGGGCGGATCGGGCGATCGATCAGGCGCGAGGTCAGCGTTTCCTTTTCGGTCTGGCGACCTTCGCGCTTGAAGAAGCCGCCCGGGATGCGGCCGCCGGCGTAGAACTTTTCCTGGTAGTCGACGGTGAGCGGGAAGAAATCCTGCCCTTCGCGCGCGGTCTTCGCGGCGACGGCCGTCACCAGCACGACGGTGCCTTCTGCCGACACCATTACCGCACCGCCGGCCTGGCGGGCAATCTCGCCGGTCT
>JAYUIZ010000028.1:0-10119 GCA_043765595.1 Lysobacter sp.
GGGATCTGACCACCGAGCGACTGCGTCGAGGCGTGTTCACCAGCGTGCCCGAGCTGGTGGCGGCAATCAATGAGTATGTGCAGCACCACAATGCAGCGCCCAAGCCATTTATCTGGACCAAGCGTGCCCGGGACATCTTGCAGAAAGTGATTCGAGCAAATTCAAAATTAAGTTCTAAACAGAACGAAACACTACACTAGCGCAGTAAACGCGGCAGGTCAGTTCCGGATTATTTTCGTTTGACTCCACCATCTGATTTCAGAACACTTACAACTCTATAATCCATCTTTCATCACAACTCCACCCTTCATCACAAACGCGACATCTTCCAGTACGGCGACATCCTCAACAAGATTACCCGACACCGCGACAATGTCTGCGAGCCGACCGGCCTCGATCACGCCGATATCGCTGCGCCCCAACGCTTCGGCTGCGTTGATGGTTGCCGACTGGATCGCCTGCGTCGGGGTCATGCCGTAACGCACCATCACCGCGAACTGGCGGGCGTTCTTGCCGTGGGGAAAGATGCCGGCATCGGTGCCGTAGACCATCTTCACGCCGGCTTGGTGCGCGCGTCGGAAGTTCTTGCGCTGCAGGTCGCCGATCTCGCGGTCCTTGCGCAGATTGTCTTCGAGTACGCCATTCTTGCGTCCTTCGGATTGCGTGTAGTCGGTGTTGTAGATGTCCATCGACAGCCACGCGCCGTATTGTTTCGCGAGACGAATGCCTTCGTCGTCGATGAGGCTGGCGTGTTCGATGGTGTTCACGCCGGCGCGGATCGCATCGCGGATGCCGGCGGCGCCGTGCGCGTGCGCGGCGACCTTGAGGCCCCACATCTTCGCTTCGTCAACGGTCGCCTTCATTTCGTCGTAGGTCATCTGCTGCTGGCCGGGCTCGGTGTTGCGCGAGAACACGCCGCCGGTGGCGCAGATCTTGATCACCTGCGCGCCGTATTTGCGGACTTCGCGCACCGACTTGCGGGCCTCTTCGGCGCTGTCGGCGTTATAGGCGTTGCGGTCGTTCATTGACGGCGGAAAGTACGTGGAATCGCAGTGACCACCGGTGGCGCCGAACGCATAACCGGCCGGGATGATACGCGGGCCGACAACCTTGCCCGCGTCGATCGCCTGCTGCAGGCCCACATCGTTCCAGTCGTCAGAACCGAGATTGCGGATGGTGGTGAAGCCGGCCAGCAGCGTGTCACGCGCATGCGTCACCGATATCGCAGACCAGAAGCGGTCGCTGAATTGCAAATACGTGTAGCCGCTGTAGGTGGGGTCGCTGTCGATGTGCACATGCATATCGATCAGGCCAGGCAGCAGGGTCATGTCCTTGAGGTCGATGCGCTCGGCGCCCGCGGGCATTGCATCGCCAATGCGACCGACGGAAACGATGCGGCCTTCGCGAATCACGATCTGCGGGCTGTCGATAAGTTTTCCGCTGCGTACATCGAGCATGTGCGCAGCGGTGACGACACGCACGTCCGGCATTAATCCTGAGGTTTCTTGACCATGGATCGAGAAGCTTACGGCGGTCAGAACGAAGCTGCAGAACAGCGGCATTAGACGCGGACGGTGCATGATCGAACCCTCATCGATGGTTTGAGCAAGGGTACGCGCGGCACGCAGGCGGGTCGAGTGCGGGGGAAACCTTCGGCTGGCTCAGTTCACCGGCTGGAACTGCATCGCCGCGGTCGGCCCCACCCACGGCAGCAGCCAGTGATCCACCAGCAGGAATGCGAACAGCGCCATCAGATAGACGATCGAATAATTGAAAGTGCGCATGGCGAAGAATTCATCCGGCGGATCCAGCAACTTCCACGCATACCAGAGGAAGACCACACCCAGCACCAGCGCGCCGCCGAGATAAAACAGCCCGCTCATGCCGGCGGCCCATGGCATTACCGTCACAGCCAGCAGCAGCACGGTGTACAGGAGGATCTGCCAGCGTGTGTATTCGACGCCGTGGGTCACCGGCAGCATCGGCACCAGTGCGCGCGCGTAGTCGTCGCGCCGGAAGATCGCCAGCGCCCAGAAATGCGGCGGCGTCCACACGAAAATGATCAGCACCAACAGCAAGGCGTGCGCCCAGTCCCACGGGTTGTTCATGCCGGTGACCGCGGCCCATCCCAACAGCGGCGGCGCGGCACCGGCGATGCCGCCGATGACGATGTTCTGCGGCGTGGCGCGCTTGAGCCACGCCGTATAGACGACCGCATAACCGATCAGCGATGCGAAGGTCAGCGCAGCGGTGATCAGATTGACCATCGATATCAACAGCGTCATCGACAGCGCGCCAAGGAGCACTGCGAACACCAGCACCTGCGCCGGCTTCAGCGCGCCAGTAGCGAGTGGACGATGCGCAGTGCGCGCCATCACCCGGTCGATGCGCTGGTCGATCAGGTGATTGATCGCGGCCGCGCTGGCGGCTGCAAGCCAGATGCCGATGAAGCCGAACACGCTCTCGCGCAGCGGCGGCAATCCCGGCACGGCCAGGAACATGCCGACGAACGCGGTAAAGACGATCAACGCCACCACTCTCGGCTTGGTCAATGCCCAGTATTCGCGTATCGGGATCGCCATCATCGCGGGCTCATACCGTCGGCCGGCACAGACGCGCCAGCAGGCTGACCAGCAGGAACAGCAGCAGCGCAGCGCCGGCGTTGTGCAGCACAGCGGTCCACAGCGGCAGACCGAGCACGACATTGGCGATCCCCAGCCCCACCTGCGCCAGCATCAGCAGCGCCAGCACCACGCCGGTCAACCACAGTCCGGGCGTGCGGATGAGTTTCAAGGCCATCCACAGCAGATAGACGAACACCACCACCGCCATCGCGCGATGCGCCAGTTGGATCGCGATGCGCGACGCGCCGTCCAGCACGCCACCTTCATAATCCACGCCGATCCCACGCCACAGCACGAAGCCTTCGCGGAAATCGTGCGGCGGTATCCACTTGCCGACGCAGGTCGGGAAATCGTTGGCGCAGGCGAGCGCGGCGTAGTTGGCGCTGACCCAGCCGCCGAGTGCGATCTGGATGCCGACCACCGCGACCGCGCCGATCAGCCACCAGCGCATCGCGTTCGCACCGGCGATGCGTACCGGGCTGCCGGTGGCGCGCCATGCCATCCATGTCAGCATCGATAACGTGGCCATCCCGCCGAGCAGATGCGCCATCACGATGACGGGTTTGAGCAGCAGGGTGACGGTCCACATGCCAAGCAATGCCTGGAACACGATCAGCATCAGCGTGAAGGCTGCAGCGCGCGATAGATCGTCGTTGCTCCAGCGCAGCGCCGCGATCAGCAGGATGAGTTCTCCGAGTACGGCGCAGGCGACCGCGGCATCGTGCATCCCGCGCATGTACAGCGGAATGCCGACCGCGATCAATCCGGCGGCCAACAAAATCTGCGCAATGCCCAGACGGCGGCGGCGCGCCGCCAGCAATGCGAGCGCCAGCACCAGCATGCCGAGTACGGCCGCGGCGTGGCGGTGCACCTGTTCGCGCCAGGCTTTGTGGACTTCGAGCGGACGCACGTCCAGCGCGGTTGGATGATTCACCTCGGCGGTCACCGTTGGCCATGTCGCGCGGCCATAGCAGGTCGGCCAGTCGGGACAGCTCAGCCCGGCGTTGGACAGACGCACGAAGGCGCCGAACACGATCACGCACAGCGCGAGCACCACCGCCAGCCACGCGATGCGATGGAAATGGCGATAGATCGGCAGCTTGTGGGTGGCCGGTCGGATCCCGGAAGGATCCTGGGAAATGGCATCGTGCGACATCGGATCGTGCGACATGGGAAGGGCTCTGCTTACTTCAACTTGAGCAGCCGGGACATGTCCTGGCGTAGATGGGACGGATCGAAACCCGGAGCGTAGCGCAGAACGACAAAGCCGTTCGGATCGACTACATAGACCGGGATTCCAGCAGAGTCGTTGAGCCGCGGCAACGCTGCGCGCAGCGCCGCATCGTCTTTCAGCACGCGCAGTTCGGGGCCGCGCTTCGCCGCAGCGGGCGGTTCGCCCAGCCACAGCACTTCGACATGATCTGCGTTGCGGCCGAACAGCTGCCACACCGTGTCGATCTGTTGCGACAGGGCAACGCAGGGGTCGCCGCAGGCGGCGGGCGGCGCAACGACGATGCGCCAGGTGCGCTGCACGGGATTCCACGGGTAGGCACGGCCATCGGCCAGCGTCACCGTCAGCGTGCGCAGGTCGCCGGGCGGCTGCAGCAGTTCGCCGTGGTTCTTCATGCCCACGGGGCGCCAGCCGGAAAAGCGCAGAACGCCAGCCAGCGCGAAAGCGCCAAAGAAGATCGCGAAGATCCCGACCAGCATGAGTCTGTTGCGGTTCGGTGTAGCGGTTCTGTTCATTGCGGAGGCCTGTGGTCGCGCTGCGCTGCGCGTCGTCTGCGCCAGCTCAGCAGCAGTGCGGTGATCAATACGGTGATCGCCAATCCGAACCACTGCACCGCGTAGCCGATGTGGCGTTCCGGAGGCAGGGTATTGGGAAGAATGTCGAAATCGCGGGCATAGCCCAGACTGGGGTCATTGTCCGGGCGCAAGACGCGCGGCGCGAGTGCCGGCAGTTCCAGCGCGACGCGCAGCGTCGGCAGATCGATGGCCGTCGCGAGCAATGCGCCATTGGGCTGCTGGACCGGCGCACCCATGTCCAGACCCTGTCCAGGCGGCGGCATCAACAATCCCGCAAGTTGATCGCGTTCGACATCGCGCACCACGCGCGGCAGCGTGCGATCAGGCGGCAATGCGCTCCAGCCCAGATCCACCAGCACCGGCAACCCGTCCTTCAGCACGAAGACGCGATAGGCGCGAACACCGACCTTGCCGCCTTGCTGCTGATTGTCGAGCAGCAAAGCCGGCGCCTCGGCGAACCGGCCTTCCACCGCAACCCAGTCGTAATCCATGGCCCGCGCTTCGTCAGCGATCACCGACAGCGGCTTGGGCATGCGCGAGGCCAGCGCGCTGGACGCTTTGGCGAGCATGTCGCGCTTTTCGTCGGCACGTTCGAGCTGCCAGAACCCGAGGCGCGCAAACACCGCCATCGCCAGCAGCGCGATTGCCCAGAGGAATGCAGGATGCCGACGCACGCTCACCCGATCACCCCATCCCCTGCGATAATGCCGGCCGCAGACCGTGCTGCCGCGCGGAACCGGAGTTTGCCATGAGCGATTCGTTGAAGACCCTGCTCATCGTTGGGGTATTGATCCTGATAGTGTGGAATCTCGGTGCCGGCTTGTATTACATGCTGGTTGACAAGGGCAAGACCAACCGCGCGGTCAACGCACTGACCAAACGCATAGCGCTGTCCGTGGCGCTGATTCTGCTGCTGATTCTGTCGATCTACATGGGCTGGATCGAGCCCCATGGCGTAGGTCGCAATCCAGCCGGCTGACGCAACTCTGTGAAAACGATTCTGTGAAAACGATTCTGTAGAGCGGCCTTCAGGCCGTTGGGCCACTCGCTGCACACTCAGCGACCTGAAGGCCGCTGTACCACAGCAGTGTCAGACACGAAGGCCGGCGCAATGCCGGCCTTCTGCGTTTGGTCGAATGCGTCCCGGCATCAATGCCGGGACGTCGTCGTTACACGACGTAAACGAACAGAAACAGGCCCAGCCACACCACGTCCACGAAGTGCCAGTACCAAGCCACCGCTTCGAACGCGAAGTGCTGGTCCTTGGTGAAATGCCCCCTGGCGCAGCGCAGCCACATGATCGCCAGCATCAACGTGCCCAGGGTCACGTGCGCGCCGTGGAAGCCGGTGAGCATGAAGAACGTTGAACCGTAGATGCCCGAACCCATCGTGAGATTGAGATCTTGGTAGGCGTGGATGTATTCCTCGGCCTGATAGAACAGGAACAGGCAGCCCAGCAGCACCGTCGCGCCCAACCATGCCAGCAGCGCCTTGCGGTACCCGGCTCGCAGCGCGTGATGCGCGAACGTCACCGTCACGCCCGAGGTCAGCAGGATCAAGGTGTTGATCAGCGGCAGGCCCCAGGCTGGGATGGTTTGGAAGCCACCACCGACATCGGCCGGACCGCTGCTCGGCCACGCCGCGCTGAACGACGGCCACAGGGTGGCATTGGTCATCACCCCGTCGCCCTCGCCGCCCAGCCACGGCAGCGCGAACTGGCGGGCGTAGAACAGCGCACCGAAGAACGCGGCGAAGAACATCACTTCGGAGAAGATGAACCACACCATGCCCATGCGGAACGAGGTGTCGACCTGCTTGTTGTAGTGCCCGGCCAGCGATTCGAGGATCACGTCGGCAAACCACTTGAACAGAACAGCGCACAGTCCGGCAATGCCCAAGAAGAACGCGGGCTTGCCCCAGGCGACATGGTTCAGCCAGCAGGCAAACCCGACCATGGTGGTGAACAGGAACACCGAAGCGAACACCGGCCACCTGCTGCCATGCGGCACGAAGTAGATATCGGGATCGTGGTGAGCGGCGTGCGCTTGGGCCATGGCATTGGTCTCGCGAATGTGTCGGATGAATGAGGATCAGGGAGCGGTACGCGACGCATCGGCGGACGCACCGGCAGACCTCACGGTCTTTGGCTGTGCGGCCAACCGATCGGTCAGCGTATCGTTCTTGAAGAATGTGTAGGACAGCGTGACCGTGCGCACGTCTTCGGGAAGATCCGGATCGATGATGAAGCGCACCGGCATCTCGCGGGTCTCGCCGGCGACGAGGGTCTGCGCGGTGAAGCAGAAGCATTCTGTCTTGTTGAAATACTGCGATGCGCGCGCCGGCGCCACCGAAGGCGTGGCGCTGCCGACGATGTCGCGATCGCTGATGTTGCGGGCGTAATAAGTGGTTTCGTACAGCTCACCCGGGCGCACCTGCATGCTCAACTGCCGCGGGCCGAATTCCCAAGGCAGTTTTGAATTCACGCCGCCGTCGAAGGTCACCGTGACCATGCGCTCGCTGCGGGCTGCTGCCATCGCGTCGCCTGGGTCGGAAGCGCCGCGTTCCAGACGGATGCCGAACACTTTCTCGCAGGCGATGCGATACAGCGGCACCAGCGCGAAACTGAAGCCGAACGCGAGCAGCGACACGGCGACCATGCCGCCGATGCCGAGACTGCGCTTGCTGGCGGTTTCGGCGTTCATTGCCCCACCGCGTTGAGCACGATGAAACCCACGTACACGGTCAGCGAAAGCGCGGCCACGATCAGCGCCGTGCGCCGCACCGAAGCGCGACGGGCGGCCATCGCAGCGTTTTGAACCGGTGCGTTCTCGACGGACGCGTTCGCGATGGATGCGTCGTCGATGGGCGGTGGTGAGGTCATTGTGGCTCCCTGATCGTGGGGGCGATCAGTGGGTGATGTCGCCGTGGGCCAGATCGCCGTCGCGGATCACCGGCGGCGTGCTGAAGGTGTGGTGTGGGGCCGGCGAAGGCACCGTCCATTCCAGGCCCTTTGCGCCTTCCCAGGCACGCGCTTCGGCCTTGGCGCCGTGTTTGAGCGAATGCCACAGCACGTAGAACATGATGAAAGGCGTGGCAAACATGCCGAACGCGCCGATCGAGCTGATCAGGTTCCAGTCGGCAAACACTACGTTGTAATCCGGGATGCGGCGCGGCATGCCGGCCAGACCCAGGAAGTGCTGCGGGAAGAACAGCAGGTTTACGAACACCACCGACCACCAGAAGTGGAACTTGGCGAGGGTCTCGTTGTACATGCGGCCGCTCCACTTGGGCCACCAGTAGTACACGCCAGCGATGATGCCGAACAGCGCGCCGGTCACCAGCACGTAATGGAAGTGGGCGACCACGAAATAGGTATCGTGATACTGGAAATCAGCTGGAACGATGGCGAGCATCAGGCCCGAGAAGCCGCCGATGGTGAACAGGATCACGAACGCGATCGCCCACAGCATCGGCGACTCGAACGAGATCGATCCGCGCCACATCGTAGTGACCCAGTTGAAGACCTTCACGCCGGTCGGTATCGCGATAAGCATGGTTGCGAACATGAAGTAAATCTCACCACCCAGCGGCATGCCGACGGTGAACATGTGGTGCGCCCACACGATGAAGGACAGGAAGGCGATCGACGCGGTTGCGTAGACCATTGCCTGATAGCCGAACAGCGGCTTGCGGCTGAAGGTCGGGATGATTTCCGACACGATGCCGAACGCCGGCAGGATCATGATGTAGACCTCGGGGTGACCGAAGAACCAGAAGATGTGCTGGAACATCACCGGGTCGCCGCCGCCCTTCGCGCTGAAGAAGCTGGTCAGGAAGAACTTGTCGGTGAGCAGCATCGTCACCGCGCCCGCAAGCACCGGCATCACCGCAATCAGCAGGAAGGCGGTGATCAGCCAGGTCCAGCAGAAGATCGGCATCTTCAACAGGTCGACGCCGGGGGCGCGCATGTTCAGGATGGTGGCGATGATGTTGATCGCGCCCATGATCGAGCTGATACCCATCATGTGGATGGCGAAGATCACGAACGACAGGTTGTAGCCGCCCTGCAAAGACAGCGGCGGATACAGCGTCCAGCCACCGGCAGGCCCGCCGCCCGGCAGAACCAATGTCACCAGCAGCAGCGCGAACGCGAACGGCATGATCCAGAACGACCAGTTGTTCATCCGCGGCAGCGCCATGTCCGGCGCACCGATCTGCAGCGGGATCATCCAGTTGGCCAGACCGACGAAGGCCGGCATCACACCGCCGAAAATCATCACCAGCGCGTGCATCGTGGTCATCTGATTGAAAAACTCGGGCCTGACCAACTGCAGGCCCGGGGTCATCAGTTCGGCGCGGATCACCACCGACATCGCCGCGCCGATGATGAACATCACGAAGCTGAAGACCAGATAGAGCGTGCCGATGTCTTTGTGATTGGTCGAATAGAGCCAACGTTCGACGAAGCTCTGCTTGTAATCGTGCGCGTCGTGACCGTGGTGGTCGGAACCGGCGTCGTGATCGGCGTGCGTGGTGGCCATGACTTACCTCAACAAAAGTAGTGCGATCAGCCGGCCGGATCGGCGGCGACTGCGGGGGCGTTCTGATCGGCGGCGGCGGTGGCCGGCGCTTCGGTCTCAGGTGCGGCTTCGACCGGAGCGGCTTCGACCGGAGCGGCTTCAGCAGGGGCTGCTTCTACAGGCGCTGCCACCGGAGCCAGCGGGGCGTTCTTGGCGCGCTGGGCGGCCAGCCACTGGTCGTACTCGGCCTTGGGCACCGCTTTCACCACGATGGGCATGAAGCCATGGTCCTTGCCGCACAGCTCGGCGCATTGGCCGCGGTACACGCCCGGGGTTTTGATCTCGGTCCAGGCCTCGTTGATGATTCCCGGAATCGCATCCTGCTTCCAGCCCAGTGCGGGCACCCACCAGGCATGGATCACGTCGTCGGCGGTGATCAGGAAGCGGATCTTGGTGTTGGTCGGCAGGACCAGCACGTTGTCCACGTCAAGCAGGTAGTGCGGGTGGTTCGCAGTGCGGGCGTCGACGCCGCTCTGGCGGATCTGGTCGCTCTTGCGGTCGAGACGGCTGGTGAAGCTGACCGCTTCGCCGGGGTTCTCGGCCATGTACTCGTACTTCCAGAGCCACTGATAGCCGGTGATCTTGACGGTCATGGCCGAATCGCGGGTGTCGTACATCGCGATCAGCTTGCTGGTGGCCGGGAACGCCATCAGCACCAGCAACACCACCGGGACCACGGTCCAGATGATCTCGAGCTTGGTGCTGTGGGTGAAGTCCACGTCCGGCTTGGCGCCCTTGGACTTGCGGAACGTGAACATGGCATAGGCCATGGCACCGAAGACGATCAGGCCGATCGCCACGCAGATCCACAGGGCCAGCATGTGCGCGTCATAGGCGTTCTGAGAAGAGGCGGTGACGCCCTTACCCATGTTCAGCTGCCACCGCACCGGGTCGGCGGATTGAGCCATTGCCGCCATCGGCAGCAGCGCGACCAGCGGCAGCGCCGCCAGCGTCCGGCCCCAATTTCTCCAACTCGCACGCGTTTGCACCATGGCCCAAAACCCCGAAAGTCGTGACTAACTCAAAAGTAGGTACGGGGACGACTCGGCGGCGGAGGCAGGCCTTTAGCCATGCTGCCGCAAATCGGGTCCCGGAAAACCGGAGAATGG
>JAYUIZ010000029.1:0-1145 GCA_043765595.1 Lysobacter sp.
CACGCGCAAACGTGCAGCCCTCGGGCGTGTTGGTGGTTGCGGTGCCCGAGCAGAAGCCGGGCGAAAACGCGTTGGCACCTGTCGTCGTGGTGACTGTGTCGCCAAAAACGCCGTCGAGGTTGCGGTCGAACAGGATCGAGTTGGTCTTGCCGGCCGTGTGCGCGCCGCCGAACGAGCCACCGATGTAGAAGCCATTGAAGCCGCTGTCGTCGGCAGTCGTGCTGTCCTGCGCCATGGCGGGGGCCGCCGTGCAGGCGAGCGCCGCGATCGAAAGGGCGAAAATCTTACGCATGAACTATACTCCGTTGGTGAATTCCGAGGGCAAATACGCTTTGCCTGCCAGATGGATGCATGCTGCAATGCAATAAACGGGGAAGTGTGGCCGATATGCCACAAACGGAGCGGTGACGACGGTGCTTGCGTGCCGGACTCGCGCGTCCCTATAGCTATGCGCGATGACCGACCTGTTCGAAGCCGCACCTGCGCAACCGTCCGGCACTTATGATGCGTCGTCGATCGAAGTGCTCGAAGGGCTTGAACCGGTCCGCCGCCGCCCGGGCATGTATATCGGCGGCACCGATGAGCGGGCGTTTCACCACCTTGCCGCCGAAGTGCTCGACAATGCGATGGACGAGGCCGTGGCGGGACACGCCACGCGGATCGAGATCGCGCTCGAGCCCGGCAACCGGCTGACGATCACCGACAATGGTCGCGGCATTCCGGTCGACCCGCACCCCAAGTTTCCAGACAAGTCGGCGCTCGAAGTCATCATGTCGACGCTGCATTCGGGCGGCAAATTCGACGGCAAGGCCTACGCGACGTCGGGTGGCCTGCACGGCGTTGGCGTCAGCGTGGTCAATGCACTCAGCGAGCGGTTGGTCATCGAGATCGACAAGTACGGCAAGCGACATCATCAGGAATACGCCAACGGCGGAAAGCCGCAAGGCAAGCTGCAGGTCGTTGGGGATACGCCAGCCCGTGGGGGATTTATTCGCAAGACCGGAACCTCGGTCACGTTCTGGCCAGACCAGCACATCTTCGTGGCCGAAGGAACCGAGTTCGTCACCCGTACGGTGCTCGAACGATTGCAAACCATGGCCTTCTTGAACCGTGGTCTCGAGATCGTGTTCAACGACGAACGTGAG
>JAYUIZ010000030.1:0-3330 GCA_043765595.1 Lysobacter sp.
GCTGGGTGAGCGGGATTTCACCTCTTTTCGTACCGTGCACTGTCAGGCATCGCATCCGCGCCGCGACCTGCAGTTCATCGAAGTCGTACGGGACGGCGATATCGTCACGGTGACCGTGCAGGCCAATGCGTTCCTGCATCACATGGTGCGCAATATCGTGGGTTCGCTGTTGATGATCGGTGCCGGCGAACGTCCTGAAACATGGATGGCCGAATTGCTGGCGGCGCGCGATCGCAGCCTCGCGGGCCCGACTGCATTCGCGCAGGGGCTGGTGTTCATCGGCCCGCGTTATCCGCGCACATGGCCCCTACCCGAGGAGGTTCTGCTGGATGTCTGAGCTTCGTCGCACCCGGATCAAATTCTGCGGCCTGACCCGCGCCGAGGACGTCGCCGAGGCATGCGCGCTGGGCGTGGACGCGGTCGGTTTCGTGTTTGCCGAACGCAGCAAGCGCAGGGTTTCGGCGCAGGCGGCATCTGACCTGAGCAGCGGCCTGCAGCCGTTCGTCGATGCGGTCGCGCTGTTCATGGGCAATCCCGCGGACGAGGTGCGCGAGGTCATCGCCGCCGTGCGCCCGACCATCCTGCAGTTCCACGGCGACGAGGACGACGCGTTCTGCGCCGGTTTCGGCATGCCGTATCTCAAGGCCATCGCGATGGGCGGGGATGTCGCCGTCGACGGTTCTGCGCTGCTGCGCCGGTATCCGCGCGCGGCCGGTTTCCTGTTCGACAGCAATACCAGCGGTCAGGCCGGTGGCAGCGGCCACACTTTCGACTGGTCGCGGATCCCTGGCGAGTTTGCGAAGCCCTATCTGCTCGCTGGCGGCCTGCATCCGGACAATGTGTCCGACGCGATCCGCGCCACCGGCTGTTGGGGCGTGGATGTGTCGAGTGGAATTGAAGCGGACGGCATCGAGTCTGCGCAGGGCATCAAGGACGTAATGCGCATGCGGCGATTCGTCCGCGAAGTCCTGCACGCCGATAACTGTGCCTGATCCGTGCAGTGCACGTAAGCCAGCTTTTGTAGAGCGGACGCCAGTCCGCTGCTGTGCTCTGTTCTGCTCTGTTCTGAGAAAAGCAGCGGACTGACGTCCGCTCTACCGGGTTTGATCGACAGAGTTTGTGCAGACTCTCAAAACGCCCGAGTCTGCAGCGAATCCCTCAACCAGTCGGCGAGTGGTTCAATCCGCGGATTAGCCGCGCGCTTCGGCGCGCACAGCACCCATTGCGCTTCCGTTTCGACAAAGCCCCACGGCGCCAGCAGCCGGCCGGTCGCGATGTCGTCAGCGACCAGCGGTTCCGGCGCGATCGCGATGCCCAGCCCCGCGACTGCGGCTTCCAGCAGGTAATAGAGATGGTCGAAGCCGGCGCCCATGCGCAGGCCATCGGCATCCAAGCCGACGCGCATGGCCCAGTCCCGCCACGCCTGCGGACGCGAGGCGGTGTGCAGCAGCGCATGCGCTGCGAGCACCTGCGGCGGCGCGCCTTGCAGCGCGTCGGCCCCCGGCCAGCGCGGGCCGACGACCGGGCCGATCCGTTCCGGGGCGAGCACATGCACCTGCCAGCCCTGCGGCCACGGCGGGGACGCGATCAACAGGGCGGCGTCCAGGCCGCTTAACTGCGCGTCGGGAGCGATGTCGCTCGCCGATAGATGCAATTGCAGGTCCGGCCGCTCGCGCGCCAACCGGTCCAGCCGCGGGATGATCCAGCGGGCCAGCACGCTGCCCGGGCAGCCCAGCACCAGCGGTGCCTGCTGCGGCCCGCGGCGCAGTTCCGCCCAGGCCGCGCGCAGCGGGTCGAAGGCCGCGGCCGCGGCGCCGTGCAGGCGGTGGCCGAGCGGTGTCAACGCGATTCCGCGGCCTTGACGCACGAACAACGCGGCACCTAGGGCGTCTTCCAGTGCACGCAGTTGGCGGCTGACCGCGCCGTGGGTGACGTGCAGCTCGGCCGCGGCCCGGCTGACGCTCTCGAGCCGGGCCACAGCCTCGAAGGCGCGCAGGGCGTTGAGCGGCGGCAGATTCCGGGTTAACGCATGCAAGTTCATGACGTGTGAGTTTTCGTAGCGTATTCGATTGATTTTATAACGCTTGTTTGCTCCCGGTCTGCGATAAACTGAAGTATCACCGTGCTCAACCATACCAACGCCGCCATGCTCGATACCAAAACTGACTTCAACGCCTTTCCCAATGCCGAGGGCCATTTCGACCAATTCGGCGGCCGTTTTGTGCCCGAAACCCTGATCGGTCCGCTGCAGGAACTCGCCGCCGCCTACGACACTGCCCGGGTCGATCCGGCGTTCATTGCAGAATTCGATCGCGACCTGAAACATTACGTCGGCCGTCCCAGCCCGATCTATCACGCCGAGCGCCTCAGCGCGAAAGTCGGCGGCGCGCGCATCCTGCTCAAGCGTGAAGATCTGAACCACACCGGCGCGCACAAGATCAACAACACCATCGGCCAGGGGCTGCTGGCCAGCCGCATGGGCAAGCCGCGGATCATCGCCGAGACGGGCGCTGGCCAGCACGGTGTGGCCAGTGCCACGGTCGCCGCACGGCTGGGGCTGGAATGCGTCGTGTACATGGGCGCGACCGACATCGAGCGCCAGAAGATCAACGTTTACCGGATGAAGCTGCTCGGCGCGACCGTGGTGCCGGTCACCAGCGGCTCGGCTACGCTCAAGGATGCACTGAACGAAGCGATGCGCGACTGGGTGACCAACGTGCACGACACGTTCTACATCATTGGCACCGTCGCCGGCCCCGACCCGTATCCGCGCATGGTCCGCGACTTCAACTCGGTGGTGGGCCGCGAAGCGCGCGCGCAGATGCTGGCCGATTACGGCCGTCTGCCGGATGTGGTCACCGCCTGCGTCGGCGGCGGCAGCAACGCCATCGGCATCTTCCATGCCTTCCTCAACGATGCCGGTGTGCGTCTGGTCGGCGCCGAAGCGGCGGGCGAGGGCATCGCCAGCGGCCTGCACGCGGCCTCGCTGGCCGCCGGCCGGCCCGGCGTGCTGCACGGCAATCGCACCTATGTACTGTGCGACGACGACGGCCAGATCATCGAAACCCATTCGATTTCCGCCGGCCTTGATTATCCCGGCGTCGGTCCCGAGCACGCGTTCCTGAAGGATCGCGGCCGCGCCGATTATCTCGGCATCACCGACGACGAGGCGATGGAAGCCTTCCACCTGCTCGCGCGCACCGAGGGCATCCTGCCGGCGCTCGAATCCGCCCACGCCATCGCCCAGGCAATGAAGCTCGCCCGCGAACTGCCGAAGGATGGGCTGGTGCTGTGCAACCTGTCCGGCCGCGGCGACAAGGATGTGCATAC
>JAYUIZ010000031.1:0-1143 GCA_043765595.1 Lysobacter sp.
CGACCCTACTCCTGTCGTCCATGCTCGGCAAGCGCTGCCTGTACAACCCGCTCAGGTAGGCAACTCGATCGCCCGTCGCCGCAGCGCGTCACCATCAGCATCATGTAAACGATTGTTAATAATAAGTTTTATAAACAACGCGCCGCCGATCAACGCTGGGCAGGCCTGGGTTTCGGTTTCGGTTTCGGTTTCGGCTTGGCTGCCGGCTTGGACGCAGCCTCTCCGGAAAGCGGACCGCCGGCGGTCAATTCGGCCTCGCGCCGGGCCAATTCTGCTTCGCGCTCGCGGGCCAGACGCAATTTTTCGGCCTCGCTGCCCGCCACCGTATCGAGCAGCCCCTCGGCCTGCTCGCGATTGCGTGATTCGGCCTCCACCGCTTCGCGCAGACGGGCGGTTTCCTCGGCCTGGATCCGTGCCTCGATCCGCAGCCGCTCGGACTCGGCTCGGGCGCGTTCGGCATCGCGGCGGCTGGCTTCCACCAGCAACTCGCCGCGCTCGACCTCCAGCCGCTGCAGTTCGGCGCCCCCCGATTCGGTGCGCGCCGCAATTTCAGCGGTTTCCACCCGGATCCTGGCGATCTGCAGGGCCTGGGGCTTCTGCTTGCGCTTGGCAGTCTGCAGGGTCTGCAGCGCCTGTCGCGCCTGCAGCCGCTCATAGGCTGCGAAGGCATTCTGCTGCGGGTCGGTGTCGATCGCCTGCAGTCGCTGGCCGAGGCGGACAACATCCGGATCAGGCTCGGCCGCCCGGGCGGTCGCAAACGGCAGGGCCAGCGACAGCGCGAGCGCCGAAACCATCAAGCCGCGAAATCTGTTCATGGCGAGCGCTCCATGCCCAGCCGCTGGCGCAGTTCGCCGAGCTCGGCGCGGCGGCGGGCCAGTTCGCTGCGCTGGGTGGCGTCGCGGCTGCGCGCGTAGGCGTAATCCGCCTCGGCCGCGGCGAGCTTCGCTAGCCCGGTAGCGTCGGCAGCCTTGCGTGCGGCCAATGCGGCTTGGGCCTGACTCAGAGCGGTCTTGGCGCGCAGCAGCGCTTCGCTTGCGTATTGCGCCGCATCTGCATTTTCAGCCCGCGCCACCGCGGACTGGGCCGCGGCGAGTTCATGGGTCGGCAGCGGCGTGCGCTGCGCGGCCACGATCGGCGCAGTCA
>JAYUIZ010000032.1:0-10060 GCA_043765595.1 Lysobacter sp.
GCGGCGCCGGTGATGTTGACCGCAGAGAATTTCGAGGCCCATGCACAGCGCGGCGATCTGCCGCTGCTGATCGATGCCTGGGCGAGCTGGTGCCAGCCCTGCCTGCAGATGGCACCGCATTTCGAGGCCGCTGCGGCGCAGTTGGAGCCGCACGCACGTCTTGGCAAGCTCGATACCGAGGCGCAACCCGGGCTCGCGGGGCGTTTTGGTATCCGCAGCATTCCAACGCTGATCCTGCTGCATCACGGACGCGAACTGGCGCGTCACTCCGGCGCGATTCCCGCGCAGCAGATCGTGGCGTGGACCAAGCAGTCTCTGCCGCGTTGAATCGAAAGATTCTGCACCCGTACAGTCGCATCTCGACGTTTTCCATCCGCCCAACAGAATTCCGCGCATGGGCATCGAGCAGGTCAACGTCACCCTCACCCAGATTTCCGACTACAGCTTCAACATCAGCTTCGACGAAACCGACATTCCGAATCTCGTCACCGACGAGCCGGCACCGCTCGGAGCCGGCGCAGGCCCGAATCCCAGCCGCATGCTGTTGGCCGCCATCGCCAATTGTCTGTCGGCCAGCCCATTGTTTGCGATGCGCAACTAGAAGAATCAGCCGGGCACGATCCGTGCCGAAGTACGCGGCACCCTCGACCGCAACGCCGAGGGCAGGATGCGCGTCCAGCACGTCGATGTCGATCTGTATCTGGCCGATGCTGCGGAAGATTACGCGCAGTTCGAACGCACCCTGCAGCAGTTCGAGAATTTCTGCGTGGTCACCGAAAGCGTGCGCAGTGGGATAGCAGTCGCCGTGCAGGTCTACGACGGCAGCGGACAGGTGCGTCACGCCAGCATCAACAAGGTTGGTGGCTGAGCGCAGCTTGCTTGTCCTGTCGAAGTGGTCCCGAGATGACTATATTTCTTGACGGAAGAACTTGGCGGCGGCTTCGAAACGAGATTCTTCAGCTTGGATTCTGCGAAATCGCGGGCGGCGAGATCGTCGACAACCTTGCGCGGAACGAGCCACACGGCTTGAAGCAGACGGTGGACGCGATCGTCGTGACGGAAAGGTTTTTCTCGCCCGACGATGTGGAGTGCAGGCTTTGGCGGCAACTCAGGGATGCGGTGCTCAAAGTGCATCAGGACTCGTTTCTCAAGTGCTGACTGCAACGCTGAGCGAATCTGATATCGAAGCGCGCATCGGATTCCGCTACATTGCACCGATGACCAACACACTTCCCCTGCTGATCGATACCGACCCGGGCGTGGACGACGCGCTTGCCCTGTTGATGGCCTTTGACTCGCCGCATCACCAGGTGATCGCGCTCACCATCGCCGCCGGCAACGTCGGCCTGCGCCACACCGTCGCCAACGCGCTGAAGCTGTGCGAAGTGGCCGGCGTGGACGTGCCGGTGTATGCCGGCTGCGATGCGCCGTTGCTGCATCCCGCGCCTGATGCGTCCTACGTTCACGGCCGTGACGGCTTCGGCGATATCGGCTATCCGCCCGCAGCGAAACAGGCCGAGGCCGAACACGCGGCGCTGGCGATGATCCGTCTTTCGCACGTGCATGCGGGCTCGCTGGTGGTGTGCATGCTTGGGCCGCTGACCAATCTTGCGGTGGCGCTGAAACTCGATCCTACCTTGCCGCAGCGCATCGGCCGGATGCTGGTGATGGGCGGCGCGGTCACCGGGCAGGGCAACACCACGCCGACGGCCGAGTTCAACATCGGTTTCGACCCCGAGGCCGCGCATCTGATGTTCGATGCGTTCGCCGCGGCCGGCAAAGTGGTTGAAGTCGCGGACTGGGAGGCGGTGATCCGCCACGGCTTCCTGCACACCGATGTCGAACGCTGGCTGCAGGCAGAACATCCGCGCGCGAAGTTCTACGAGGCGATCTCGCGCAAGACCCGGGAATGGTCCGCGGGGCTGCGCGGCGAGCGCTGGCACGCCGCGGACGCCCTGGCCATGGCTCTGCTGGTAGCACCCGAGGGCGTGCGCGAGCGGCAGACCCGACCTCTGCGGGTGGAGCTGACCGGGACCGAGAGCCGCGGCGCGACCGTGGTGGACTGGAACCGTCGCAGCGGCCGCCCGGACAACGCGGACATTCTGATGGCCTACGACCAGGCGGCCTTCGAGGCCTTGATTCGCAAAGCGTTAGGTGCGGACTGAGGCCTCCGGTCGTCGCGGCTGCGCATCGGGCGCGCCAAGGCTTGAGTCGCGGCGGGAGAGGCCGCTATACTGCCCGGCTTTCCGCTCAACTCTGGTGCCGCCATGAAGGCCGACATCCATCCCGAATACCGTCAGGTCGTGTTCCAGGACGTGACCTCCGAGTTCAAGATCCTCACTCGCTCGACCCTTGGCAGCAAGGAAACGGTGAAGTGGGAAGACGGCAACGAATATCCGCTGATCAAGGTCGATATCTCGTCCGCGTCGCACCCGTTCTATACCGGTCACCACAAGCTCATCGACACCAGCGGTCGCGTCGACAAGTTCCGCAAGCGTTACGGCAAGTAATCGCGTCTGCGCGAACCGGTCCGCTTCCGCCGCGGACCTCACGTCCGCAGCGCGTACCGTATGCATCCACGAAGGCCGCGATCAGGCGGCCTTCGTCGTGTCCGCGCATCGTGCATGAATGCCCATTCGACCAAAGTCCAGAGCCAGTGCTCGAATCGCCCTGTGCGATAATCGGCGACTGTCGCGACTTCGGTTGCGGCTTCCTTCCCCGAACGTTCAGCAGCCCGTGCGCGGGCCGATGTTCACGTCATTCAAGCTTCATGGGAGCGCGCCGTGTCTCAACCGGATTCTTCAGCGGTCAAACAGACCGTACCCAGCCAGGTCACCGTCACTGCCGGCGAAAAGTCGGTCATCCTGCCGGTACACACCGGCACGCTCGGTAATTCCTGCATCGATATCGCCAAGCTGCCCAAGGAAACCGGGCTGTTTACTTATGACTCGGGCTTCATGGCCACCGCGTCGTGCCGCTCCGCCATCACTTACATCGATGGTGACAACGGCGTACTGATGTATCGCGGTTACCCGATCGAACAGCTGTCCGAGCATTCCAGCTTTCTGGAAGTCGCCTATCTGCTGATGAACGGCGAACTGCCGAACCAGCAGGAATCCGCGAAGTTTGAACATGAAGTCACGCATCACACGATGATGCACGAGGCGTTCCGCACCTTCCTGTTTGGTTTCCGTCACGACGCGCATCCGATGGCGATGCTGGTCGGCATGCTCGGCTCGATGGCGAGCTTCTACCACAACGAACTCGACCTCGAAGATCCGGAGCAGCGCCGCATGGCGGCGATCCGCCTGATCGCGAAAGTGCCGACCATCGCGGCCGCCTGCTATCGCTATTCCATCGGCTGGCCGATCCGGTATCCGAAGAATAATCTCGAATACGTCACCCGCTTCCTGCACATGATGAAGGAAGTGCCGAGCGAGCCGTTGGAGCTCAGCCCGATGGCCGCCAAGGCCATGGATTTATTGTTTATTCTGCACGCCGATCATGAGCAGAATGCGTCGACCTCCACGGTGCGCCTCGTCGGTTCCACCGGTGCCAACCCGTATGCGTGCGTGGCTGCCGGTGTCGCCGCGCTGTGGGGCCCTGCGCACGGTGGCGCCAACGAAGCCGTGCTGAAGATGCTGGAAGAGATTGGCCGCCCGGAAAATGTGCAGTCGGCGATCGACAAGGCCAAGAACAAGGAATCGGGCTTCCGCCTGATGGGTTTCGGTCATCGCGTCTACAAGAACTTCGACCCGCGCGCCAAGATCATCCGCGAAATGTGCCACAAGGTGCTGGCTGAGCTGGGCGTCAACGATCCGCTGCTGGAAGTGGCGATGCGTCTGGAAGAGGCGGCGCTGAAGGACGAATACTTCGTCCAGCGCAAGCTCTATCCGAATGTCGATTTCTATTCGGGCATCATCTACAAGGCGCTGGGCATCCCGACCGAGATGTTCACGGTCATGTTCGCTATCGCCCGTACCACCGGCTGGGTCGCGCACTGGTTGGAACAGCAGACCGATCCGGAAGCCAAGATCGGCCGCCCGCGTCAGATCTACACCGGCTACGCCGCGCGCGATTACGTGCCGGCCGACAAGCGCTGATTGCTTTTTCTCAGCGACGAAAAACCCCGCCGAGGCGGGGTTTTTTATAGCTCTTCCGTAGAGCGGAGCGGAGCTCCGCTGCTATGTCTATTCAAGATAGAGCAGCGGAGCTGCGCTCCGCTCTACGGTTCTGCTGTTACGCCAACAACGACCGCAGCATCCACGCATTCTTTTCGTGGATGTTCAGTCGCTGGGTCATCAGATCGACGGTCGGGTCGTCGCCGGCGCTTTCGGCGGTCTTCAATGCCTTGCGCGCGGTGCGGCAGACCGCTTCGTTGCCGATCACGAGCTGGCGCACCATTTCCCGCCAGTCGGTGCCTTCCACGGTCTCGGAATCGCTGATCGAGCTGAGCCTGACGAATTCGGCGTAGGTGCCCGGCGCACGATAGCCGAGCGCGCGTATGCGCTCGGCGACTGCGTCCAGCGCGGTCCATGCTTCGGTGTATTGGGTCTCGAACATCACGTGCAGGCTGTTGAACATTGGCCCGGTGACATTCCAGTGGAAGTTGTGGGTCTTCAGATACAGGGTGTAACTGTCGGCCAGGAAATTAGACAATCCGTCGGCGACTTTCCTGCGATCCGAAGTGGAAATTCCGATATCGATCTGCGGTGCGCCGGTCTCGGCGGGCGGTGTCTTCGCAGGCGGCGTCTTCGAGGATTTTTCAGCTTTGGTCTTGGCCATGATTCGTCTCTAGCAGGGGGATGGCTCACACTATGCTCCAACACACGACATTAGAAATCCGTTTTTTCGAACGCAGCGACTGATGACAGGCAACGAATCTCCGCAACCGCCCCAACCGGCACTGTCTGAACCAGGCGGCTACCGCTCGGGCAAACCGAACGACCGCGCCCTCCAGGCCGCGCGACTCGCGGTCGATGACGCGTTGGCGCGCGACCGCGGGCGGCTGCTCGGGCTGTGGTCGCGCTGGAGCGGCAAACCTGACGATGCGGCGCTGCAGGCCGCCTTCGCGGACGCGCTGGCGCCGTCGGTCGCGGCGCGCGAGGCCCGGGCGGCGACGCTGCCGACCGCAGTCGAGATCGACCCGTCGCTGCCCATCGCCGGCGAGGCCGAGCGGATCATCGAACTGATCCGCACGCATCAGGTGATCGTGATCGCCGGCGAAACCGGTTCGGGCAAGACCACGCAGTTGCCGAAACTGTGCCTGGCCGCCGGCCGCGGCGCCGCCGGCATGATCGGCTGCACCCAGCCGCGCCGGATCGCTGCGCGCACGGTCGCCAAGCGCGTTGCAGAAGAATTGAAGACGCCGCTCGGCGCGCTGGTCGGCTACCAGGTGCGCTTCAACGACAACGTCGGCGAGCGCACCGCGATCAAGTTCATGACCGACGGCATCCTGCTGGCCGAGATCCAGTCCGATCGCTGGCTGTCGTCCTACGACACGCTGATCATCGACGAAGCGCACGAGCGCAGTCTCAACATCGATTTCCTGCTGGGCTATCTCAAACAGTTGCTGATCAAACGCCGCGATCTGAAGGTGATCGTCACCTCGGCGACCATCGACACCGAACGCTTCTCGCAGCACTTCGGCAATGCGCCGGTGGTAAGCGTGGAAGGCCGCGGCTACCCGGTCGAAGTGCGCTATCGACCGCTCAACGAAGGCCGCGACGAGGGTGGCGACGTCGACCGCAATGACGACGACGCGGGCGGCCGCTCGGTGCTGGATGGCATCGTTGCTGCCTGCGACGAAATCGCGCGCCATGGAGCAGGCTCTGGCGGGATTGCTGGCGATACCTTGATCTTCCTGCCCGGCGAACGCGAGATCCGCGACGCGCATCAGGCGCTGGAGAAGCGCAAGTACCGGCATACCGAAGTCTTGCCGCTGTACGCACGGCTGTCGGTGCGCGACCAGGACCGGGTGTTCAATCCTGGACCACAGCGGCGCATCGTGCTGGCGACCAACGTCGCCGAAACCTCGCTGACCGTGCCGCGCATCCATTTCGTGGTCGATCCGGGCTATGCGCGGATCAAGCGCTACAGCCCGCGGCAGAAGCTCGATCGCCTGCACGTCGAGCCGATCTCGCAGGCCAGCGCCGACCAGCGCAAGGGCCGCTGCGGCCGCATCGCGCCGGGCACCTGTTATCGCATCTATTCGGAAGCCGATTTCCTCGCGCGCGATGCTTACACCGACCCGGAAATCCGCCGCGCCGCATTGGCTGGGGTGATTTTGCGGATGCTGTCGTTGGGCTTGGGGCGGATCGAAGATTTTCCGTTTCTGGAACCGCCGGACCCGCGCGCGGTCGCCGATGGCTGGCAGCAGTTGTCCGAGCTCGGCGCGGTCGATGTCGACCGCAAGCTGACGCACATCGGCCGCACCATGGCGCGACTGCCGGTGGACGTGAAGCTGGCGCGCATGCTGATCGCCGCGCAGAAGCACGGCTGCATGCGCGAAATGCTGGTCATCGCCAGTTTTCTCGGCATCCAGGACCCGCGCGAACGCCCTTCCGACCAGCGCGGCGCTGCGGATGCGGCGCATGCGGAGTTCGCCGATCCGAAATCCGAATTCGTCGGCATCGTGAAACTCTGGGACGCTTATCGCGTCGCGCACGAGGATCTGACCCAGTCGCAGTTGCGGAAGTGGGCGGACAAGCATTTCCTCGGTTTTCTGAGACTGCGCGAATGGCGTGAGCTGCATCGGCAGTTGAAGCTGGTGTGCGATGAGCTGGATTGGGGCGGTAGCGCCGGCTCCATTCGGCAGTCCGCCGCAAACCAAAATGCGGCGTTGTTTCCCCCTTTGAAAAAGGGGGGCAGGGGGGGTTTGCTTTTGCTTGGAAGCAATGAAAAGCAGATCAAAGGCAAGGAGCAAATCCCCCTCGATCCCCCTTTTTCAAAGGGGGAAGACAAGCGAGCTTTTTCAGAGGGGGAAGGCAAGCCCGCTTTTTCGAAGGGGGAAGACAAGCCAGATTTTTCAAAGGGCAAAGGCAAATCGGTTTCTTCAACGGGTGAAGACAAGCCGGCGGCCGGTACGTCCGCCGATTACGCAAAGCTGCACCGCGCGCTGATTGCCGGTCTGCCCACGCAGATCGGTAATCGCAGCGAACGCGGGCTCTACGATGGTCCGCGCGGACGCAAGTACACGCTCTTCCCCGGTTCGTCGCTGTCCAAAAAGCCACCGCCGTGGCTGTTGTCGGCGACGTTGCTCGATACCGAAAAAGTGTGGGCGATGACCAATGCCGCGATCGAACCTGAGTGGGCGATCGACGAATTGCCGCATCTGCTCGCGCGCCGGCATCACGATCCGCACTGGGCGCGATCGCAGGGGCGCGTGGTCGGCAGTGAGCAGATCAGCCTGTTCGGGCTGGTGTTGGTGCCGAAGAAGCCCGTGCACTACGGCGCGCTGTTCCCTGTGGAATCCAAGCAGATATTCGCCCGTGACGCGCTGGTGACCGGCGAGATCAATACCCGCGCCGCGTTCCTGCCGCGCAATCTCGCGACATTCGCAAAAGCGAAGGAAGAAGAAGCCAAACAGCGGCGCGCGGGATTGATCGTCGACGAGGACTGGCAGGCGCAGTGGTACCTCGACCGCCTGCCGCCGCACATCCACAACCAGCAGGCGCTGGATGCGTGGTACGGCAAGCTGCCTGCAGCGGAAAAAGTAAAACTGGAATGGTCGTTCGACGATCTGATGGTCGGCGGCGCCAGCGATGCGGAGCGGTTCCCGAAATATCTGCCGCTGGGCGACGTGCGTCTGGCGGTGAGCTATCGCTTCGAGCCCGGCGCGCCTGACGATGGCATGACCGTGGCGGTGCCGCTGCATCTGCTGAATGCGTTGGATGCGACGCGCTTGTCTTGGCTGGCGCCGGGGTTCGTCGCCGACAAGGCCACGGCGTCGATCAAATCACTGCCTAAAATCCTGCGCCGCAACTTCGTGCCTGCACCGGATTTCGCGCGCGCGTTCGCAGAGGCGTTCCCACAGCCGGACGCCGACAGCTTCGAGGGCGCGCTGGCGCGTTTCCTGAAGAAACTGACCGGTGCCGAAGTGAGCGCGGTCGATTTGGATAGTGCCGGCATCGACCCGCACCTGCGCGCGAATCTGCGCCTGCTTGATGCGGAAGGACGCAACGTGCTGGCTGAGTCGCGCGATCTCGACGATCTGCGCGCGCGCTTCGGAAAACGCGCGGCGGATGCGTTTTCGGCCCGAGCTGCGGAAGGGCTGGCGCAGCGCGGGCTGACCGATTTTCCAACACAGCCGATTCCCGTCTCCGTCGCTGGCGCCGGCGGTGTGCCCGCGTATCCCGCGCTGCATGACGACGGCGACAGCGTATCGCTGGCGGTGCATGCCGATCGCAGCGAGGCGCTGCGTCATCATCCGGAAGGCGTGCGCCGGCTGCTGCGCATCGCGCTGGCGGAGAAGATCAAACAGGGGCGCAAGCAACTTCCGGTGCAGCCAAAGACATCGCTGCTGTATGCCGCCATCGAAGCGCAGTCGCCGCGCCGCGATGGCCTGAAGGACAGCGACCGTCTGCGTCAGGATCTGATCGACGGCGCGTTCGCGGCGCTGGCCGCCGAGGGTCTGGGTCTCATTCGTGATGCCGCGGCGTTCGCGCAGCGCCGCGACGCGGTCGCGAAGCAATTGTTCGCTGAAGCGATGATCCGGCTGCAGCAGGCGGAAACCATCCTCACCCGCGTCGCCGAGGTGCGCGCGGCGCTGGAATCGAAGCTCATGGGCTGGGCGAAGGCCAATCTCGACGACATGCATGCGCAACTGGCCGGGCTGGCGTCGCCGGGTTTTCTGCGCGATACGCCCGCCGAGGCGCTGAGCGAATACCCCCGCTATCTGAAGGCGATGACGCTGCGCGCCGAGCGCGCGCTGCGCGACCCGGTACGCGACCAGGCGCGGATGCTGGAACTCAAGCCCTTCGTCGATGCGCTGGCAGACGCGCGCAGCCGCGAGGTGGACGGTTCGCCAGACTGGCAGGCGCTGCGCTGGGAGCTGGAGGAGTTCCGGATCTCGCTGTTCGCGCAGGAACTCGGCGCGAAGGGCGGGATTTCGGTGAAGAAATTGGCGACCCGGCTGGCGCGCCTGAAGTAGCAGCGGTGCGATGACCTGGCAAACCGGCATCAGCATGCGGGTCAGCGTGCGTGATTTCAGCGTGCATGATTTCAGCGTGCATGATTGTGGTTGTATGACCTGAGACGAGAGTTTGTTAGCCTCGAAGCGCAAGATTCCCGGCAGGATGCCGCCCACTGCCGGGCGATCGGATGCGCGGCGGCGTTTCCCTCAATCGATAAGGAATGTCCATGAATACGAGAATTAAAACCTGCTCGGTCCTGAAAGCCCTTGCGATCGGGCTGTTCGTCGCCGCGATGGGCGTAGCCGGCAGCGCTGCCGCGTTCTGGCCGCAGCCGACCACGGCCTGTACCGCGGCGAATGAAGGCGCATTCGAGACCGTCTACCGCTGGACGCGGTGGGGCGACGAGAGCTTCACCTATTACTGCGGCGACGGTGTGTGGCAGATTTTCGAGCACTGCGATCCGCGCGTCGGGTACTGCATCGCGTATTGATGTTCCGCATCCCGGCGCCAACGGTGCCGGAATGCTTCGGTGCGTGAGCGGCGCTACGCTGCCGTAGTCCTCCAGCAATCCGGCGTTGCGGTTACTCCACCCAGGCAGCAGGCCTCGGAACGCACCACAGCCGATGACGCCCCGACGGGTGCCATGGTGCCCCCATCCATCGGCACTTCTATCTTTGCGTTCTTCGGTCACAATTTCCGCGCGGGGCCGTCATGCTCAGGCAGGCAGCGAGGGGAGCCGCTTCCCGCCAGGATTCGCCCAGCGGCGATCCGGACCGATCAGAACTTCCGCCAGACTTTTCCATCATCCCGGCGTATTGCCGCGGAACCCCTGAGGAGCTATGCCCGTGAGCCACATCGTCGATATTTTCCTGCAGCCGGGCCGGGTGTTCGCCGATCAGAAGGAACGCCCGACCTTCCTCGTGCCC
>JAYUIZ010000033.1:0-3319 GCA_043765595.1 Lysobacter sp.
AGCGGCTGGGCATGAACCTGATGAAGGCCGAACTGCAGGATCTGGGCTTCCGTGCGCTGCATCCGTGGCGGCACGCGGTGCTGGCGAGGCGCATCCGTAGCCAGCCGGTAGTGCGGCGTGAGGCATTGGCCAAGATCGAAGCGCAGTTCGCGCAGCGGCTGAGCAAGGAAGGCTTCCAGTTCCGTCTGATCGGGCGGGTGAAATCGCCGTGGAGTATCTACACCAAGATGCGTGCCGAGGGTAAAACCTTCACCCAGATGATGGATATGTTCGGTTTCCGACTGGTTGTGCCGTCGGTGCCCGAGTGTTATCACGCGCTGGGCGTGGTGCATGCGGTGTTCAAGCCGGTCGACGGCCGTTTCCGCGATTTCATCGCGATTCCCAAGGCCAACGGTTACCAGTCGCTGCACACGGTGCTGTTCGGGCCTTACGGTTCGCCGATCGAAGTGCAGATCCGCACCGAGGAAATGGACCTCATCGCCGAACGCGGCATCGCCGCGCACTGGTCATACAAACAGGACGGCAGCACTCCCAACAGTGCGCAGAACCGTGCGCAGTCGTGGGTGGCGAACCTGATCGAATCGCAGCGTGCGACGGGCTCGTCGCTGGAGTTTCTTGAAAACGTCAAGATTGATCTGTTTCCCGACGAGGTGTATCTGTTCACGCCGAAGGGCGACATCATGGCCTTGCCGCGCAACGCCACGCCGCTCGATTTCGCCTATGGCGTGCATACCGATGTCGGCAATCATGCGGTCGCCGCGCGTGTCGACAAGAAGCTGGTGCCGCTGCGTACCAAGCTCAGCAGCGGTCAGAGCGTGGAAATCATCACCGCGAAATCCGCGGCGCCCAAGACGCAGTGGCTGGAATTCGTGGTCACCGGCAAAGCACGCACTGCGATCCGCCATCAACTCAAGCAACTCGAACATGAGGATGCCGTGCAGTTGGGGCATCGCATGCTGGACCGCGCGCTGGAAGGCATGGCCACCTCGCTGGACCGCGTGCCGTCGGCGCGTCTAGAAGCTTACCTGTCCGACCATCGCTACCCGCGGCTGGAAGCGCTGCTGGCCGATATCGCGCTGGGCAATCGCATGCCGACCCAGGTCGCGCAAGTGCTGGCGCATCGCGTGCCCGACAAGAGCGACGGATTGAATCTTGCGATGGGTGTCGCGCTGCACGGCGAAAAGATCCTCATCACCGGCGCAGAGCGCGGCGTGGTCACGTTCGCGAACTGCTGCATGCCGATCCCAAGTGACGATGTGATGGGCTACCACACCACAGGCCGCGGCATCGTGGTGCATCGGATGGATTGCGCCAACGTCGTCGAGTACCGGAAGTCGCCCGAACGCTGGGTATCGATCGGCTGGGATCGTCAGGTGAGCGGCGATTTCCAAGTGATGTTGCGCGTGGAAGTGGAAAACCGGCCCGGCGTGCTCGCGCAAGTCGCGGCGGCCATCGCCCAGGCCGATTCCAATATCGATTCGGTGGAATATCTAGACCGCGACAAGAACATCTCGGTGATCCGTTTCGGCATCGAAGTCCGCGGACGGATCCATTTGGCCGATGTGATCCGCCGCGTGCGTCGCCTTGCTGCGGTGCATGGCGTGCAGCGGATGTGAGTGCGTGTCGGCGGCAGGCGATCGATCCGCCTGCCGCGAAGCGATGACCGCATCCCACCCCCGGCGCTACACTAGGTGCCCATGCGGTCCAAGCCGTTCGCGCGCCCGAGTCATCCGGTCTGCTGTCGCGTCGGTCCTCCCGCCCACGATCCCGAACGAGCAAAGCCTCATGCCACGCGAACCGATCCATTCCCACGACGCTCCCACCGCCATCGGCCCGTATTCACAGGCGACGCGCGCTGGCGGCATGGTGTTCCTGTCCGGCCAGATTCCGCTGGATCCGCATTCCGGCTTGATCGTCGAAGGCGACATCTCACAACAGGCGCGACAGGCGTTCTCGAACCTGCGTGCGGTCTGCGAAGCCGCAGGCGGTTCCTTTGACGACATCGTGCGCGTCGGTCTGTATCTGACCGATCTGGGCGAATTCTCGGCGGTGAACGCAGCGATGGAAGCGGCGTTCGATGCGCCGTATCCCGCGCGCTCCACCATCGAAGTGTCGGCGCTGCCGCGCGGCGCGAAATTTGAGGTCGACGCGATCATGGTGCTGCGCTGACCTTGGGTCGCCAGGCGCAGCATCGTCGCGACAAACGCGTTTGCGCCGCGAATAGTCCAGCCCGCGTCATAGCGCATGTCCAGCCGCAACCCACTCGATGATATCGCCGCGCAGCCGCTGACCCTGCTCAGTGGTGTCGGCGGTGTTGTTGCAGAAAAGCTCGCCGCGCGTGGTCTTGTGACGCTGCAGGACCTCTGGTTCCATCTGCCGCGGCAGTACGAGGACCGCACCGAACTCACGCCGATCCGCATGCTGCAACCGGGTCTGCCGGCGCAGGTCGAGGGCACGGTGGAAGCGGCGGAGCGGGCGTATCGCGGCAGACCGATGCTGCGCGTCGCCATCGGCGACGGTTCCTATTCGACGCTGGTGCTGCGCTTCTTCCATTTTCGTTCGCAGCAGATCGCGCAGTTCGCACACGGCACGCGGGTGCGCGTGTACGGCACGCCGCGCCCCGGGCAGCAGGGCCTGGAGATCGTGCATCCCAGCTATCGCGTGCTCGGCGCCGCCGACGAGCTTGCGCTCAGCGATCGGCTGGATCCGATCTATCCCGCCATCGAAGGCATCGGTCCCGCGGTGCTGCGCAAGCTCATCGCCCAGGCGCTGCAGCGTCTGCCGGACGAAAGCGCGCTGGAGCTGCTGCCGGCCGATGTGCTGGCGCGGGAATCGCTGTGCGCGGGCCTGCCGTCGCTGCGCGAAGCCTTGATGACGCTGCATCGTCCGCCGCAGGGCAGCGATCTGCAGGCGCTGCTGGCGGGCACGCATCCGGCGCAGCGCAGGCTTGCGCTGGAGGAACTCCTGGCGCATCACCTGAGCCTGCGCAGGCAGCGTATCGCGATGCAGGCGCACACCGCGCCCGCGCTGCGCGGCGGCAAGCGCGTGACCGAATTGCGCAAGGCCCTGCCGTTCGTATTGACGAAGGCGCAGCAGCGCGTGTTCGTCGAGATCCGCGACGACCTCGCCAAGCCGGTACCGATGCTGCGGCTGGTACAGGGCGATGTCGGCAGCGGCAAGACCGTGGTCGCAGCGATGGCGGCGATGCTGGCGATCGAACAGGGTCATCAGGCCGCATTGATGGCACCGACCGAACTGCTGGCCGAACAGCACCTCGCGAACCTGCGTGGCTGGCTGGAGCCGCTGGGCGTGCGCGTGG
>JAYUIZ010000034.1:0-1140 GCA_043765595.1 Lysobacter sp.
GGTGCCGGGCGAAAGTTCGATCGATCAGGGCAAATCTGCCTGGGTCGCCGACACCAGCTATGCGCCGAACGACCGCTGGACGATCGGCGGTTCGTATCAATGGGATCCGAAGGATGGCCGCCGCGATCTGGCCAGCCTGCGCACCCGCTATCTGATCGGCGACGACGGCATCGTCAATCTCAGCTACCGCTACCGCCGCGACCTGCTGGAGCAGGCGGACCTGTCGTTCCTGTATCCGATCAATCCGAACTGGAGCGTAGTGGGCCGCTACTATTACTCGCTGAAGGACAGCCAGCTATTGGAAGGCATCGCCGGCGTGCAGTGGGAAAGTTGCTGCCTGGCAGTGCGTCTGGTCGGCCGCCGCTACCTTCGCGGCCGCAGCGGCGAGCTCAACAGCGCCATTCAGTTGGAGATCGAACTGAAAGGGTTAGGCTCCGCAGGGCCCGATACGGAAGGCCGTTTGCGCCGTGCTATCCTCGGCTACTACCGCGAGGATCTATCCCTCGTCCCGCCCCCCCAGACACGCGGTGGCGGCGAACTCCCCTCTTCAGACTCTGTCCCATGATCCGATCGCTCCGCTGCGCCATCGCTGCCATGCTTTTCGCCGGCACGTTTTTCGTCGGCATCTCCTCCGCCTTCGCCCAACAACCGCTGGACAGGATCGCCGCGGTGGTGGATGAAGACATCATCCTGCAGAGCGAACTCGAACGCGCTGTCGCCAACATCCGCGGCCAGTACGCGGGTCGCGAGGCCCAGCTGCCGCCCATGGATGTTCTGCAACGCCAGGTGCTGGAGCGCCTGATCCTGATCCGCCTCCAGACTGCACGCGCGGCCACCACTGGCATGCGCGTCACCGACGAGGAAGTCGATGCCGCCGTCGCCAATATCGCGAGCGAAAACAAGCTGACCGCGGAGCAACTGCGCCAGCAGTTGGTCAAAGATGGCCTGAGCTTCGCCGACTTCCGCAGCTCGCTGCGCGATGAAATCGTGGTCCAGCGCCTGCGCCAGCGTTTTGCGCAGGGACGGATCAGCGTCAGCGACGCCGAAGTCGATACCGCGCTGAATGCGCAGGCGGGCGGTAATACCCAATACCGTCTCGCCCACATCCTGGTCGCCCTGCCCGAAGGCGCTACAGCCGAA
>JAYUIZ010000035.1:0-3315 GCA_043765595.1 Lysobacter sp.
CCATTCGCGGGCGGACGGCCGTTCGCCCAGGAAGACGAAGGCGAAGACTGCGACCAGCACCAGGCTGAGTTTGTCCACCGGCGCCACTTTGGACGCATCCCCAAGTTTCAGCGCGCGGAAATAGCAGACCCACGATGCACCGGTCGCAAGGCCCGACAGCACCAGGAATGTCCAGGTCTTGCCGGGGAGCGCCATGGGGTTGGTCCATTTTCCGGCGGCATGCACGAAGACCGAAAGCACCACGAGTACGACGACCGTGCGGATGAGCGTGGCGAGATCCGAATCCACCCCGGCGACGCCGATCTTGGCGAAGATCGCTGTAAGCGCAGCAAAGAAAGCCGATAGAAGCGCCCAGTGGAACCATGCAGCCGTCGCCATGCGTCACCTCGCGCTGATGTTTTGAACCGCCGGTCGAAAGATTCCGGCGATCCAGAGTCTAGCCGAATGGCACTTAGATAAGCGCAGCATCCAGATTTTCGTCATTCCCGCGCAGGCGGAAATACAGTGACTTCAGGCCTTTTCGACCAAGCAAAAGCGCTGGATCCCCGCCTACGCGGGGATGACGGGGCTTAAGTCAGTGCCATTCGAGCCTAGCCTGATTGCGATCTCAGCTTGCGTGTCGATGTTTGTCGTGCGCGGCATGTTTCCTCTGCAGGAAAACGCCCAGAACGATCAATCCGAACAGCACGGCGCTCGCCGTATAACGACTGAATGCCAAGCCGCCCTGCGCAGCCGGTTTGTCGAGAAAATCGCCTACCACCGCACCGAACGGTCGCGTCAGGATGAAGGCCGCCCAGAACAGCAGCGTGCGGGACACACCCGTCCAGAGATATGCGGTAACCACCAGGCACAGCAGGCCACCGAAAACGAACGCGGCTCCGGTATATCCCAGTCCAGCGCTGTCCGCGGTCCAATCGCCCAGCGCAGTGCCCAGCGTCTGCGAGAACATGATGGTGACCCAATAGAACATTTCGGCCCTTGGGTCACGAAGCGCGCCTACGCTCACCGATCCAAGCATGCGATGCCATGCGAACAGCGACAGCAGCAGCAGCGCGAGCAGAAAAACTGATCCGCCCGAATAGCCGATCCCCAGCGAACGATCCGCAAAGTCGGCCAGGGTGGTGCCGACGGTCGTGGACGCGATGATGGTGGTCCAATACAACCCTGGTTTGAAACGGTCGGCGGCGATCTGCATCGCCACCGCCGCAACGAACACCGCCATGAAGATCGCCGTGCTCAACAGATAACCGAGGCCCATCGACATCGACAGCGCATCGCCGCCGGTTTCGCCGAGCGTCGTGGCCAGTACTTTCACCGCCCAGAATCCCAGCGTCACCGCCGGGACTTTGCTCAAGGCGTCGTCTCCAAGCCCGCTGTCGGACACGTGGTTGGAATACCGGGCGGGTACGGTCGGCAGAGCCTGCCCTGTCGGCGTCGAATCATCGCGACGCTTCCGGATGCCCATTACGGCGCAATCCGACCGGGCGATTCGCACTTCGCAAACAGGTCGCGACGGCGATCGTAGGCCCGCGTGGACACCTGCATCAGCCCCAGCACCGAGTGGAACAGATTGTCGTGACTCGCCGCAGCGTCGGCATGCTTGCGCATGCAGCGCATGTCGATGCCGCGACCCGACGCGAACCCCGGCGACATCCACATCACCATCGGGACTTTCAGCTGAGTTGCGGGCGCGATTGCATAGGGCACGCCGTGCAGATACAGGCCACCCTCGCCGAGCGACTCGCCATGATCCGAAACGTAGATCATCGCGGTATCCCGCGAGGGCTCTTCCGACAGTAGACGGATCGTCCTGGCGAGGAACTCGTCGGTATACAGCAGCGCATTGTCGTAGGCATTGACGATTTCCTGGCGGCTGCACTTGCCGAGTTCGGGCGTACGGCAATCCGGGACGAAACGACGCAGGCGCGGCGGATAGCGCAGGTAATAGCTGGGCCCGTGATTGCCGAGCTGATGCAGGACGACCACGCTATCGCCGGTCAACCCGCGCGAGAATTGCATCAACCCCCTCAGCATCACCTGGTCCAGGCATCGATCGCCGTCGCAGAACGCGGGATCGTCGTCGTGCTGGAAAGACTCGAACGACAAGCCCGCACATACACCTTTGCAGCCGCTCTGATTGTCGCGCCAGAGGGTTTTGACGCCTGCGCGCTCCAGCACGTGGAGCAGCGACTCGGAGCGACGGATTTTGTCCTTGTCGTAGTCGGCGCGTCCATACGGAGAGAACATGCACGGCAGCGAGACTTCGGTGCTGGATCCGCATGCGGTGACATCGCGGTAATTGACAGGCTCGATACGCTTCAATTCGGGCGTCGTCTGCCTGGCATACCCGTTCAAGCCCCAGTTCTGCGCGCGCGCGGTCTCGCCCACCACCAGCACCAGCAGGCGCGGCTTCGCACCCGGTGGGCGCACCGCAAGGCGGGCATCGGTCCCGACCGGGATTCTGGTCGCGTCGCGGGCGACCCCATCGTCCATCGCGACCTGGAGCGATGAAACCAGATAATTGCCCGGTGCGATGAGATATCGCAGCTCCTTGTGATTGCGCATCAACGCCGACAGATTCTGGAACGAGAGCAGCATGGCGCCCGCGGATACCGCGATCGCCGCCAGCAGGCACAATCCGCGGATCAACAGCGCGCGCTTGAACGGCCGCAGCCGAACCTTCGTCCGCCAGACCAGCAGCGACGGCAACAACCCGTAGATCACGAGCGAACCGATGAAGCCCGGCGTGAGCAGCTCGCTGGACTCCTTGGCGTCGGTGTGCAGGACGTTGCGCACCATGTCAGCATCGAAGTACACGGTGTAACGACTCATGAAATGCGCGGCGGCCGCGGTGACCAGCAGCAGCGCGATCAGCAGGGGTTTCACGGTCCAGCGGTTAAGCAGGACGCACAGCAGCAGCATGTTCAGCGCCACAATCGCGATGAAGAGACTTGCCGCGAGCTGCCAGCCGCCGGTGCCATGCAGCGCACCGGTCGCGGCCACCGTGCGAAAGAACGCGACATTGCTGAAGACGGCGAAGAATACGCTGGCCAGCAGCGCCAGCCGTTCGATGCTGAGTTCCGGGCGATACGTCGCCCACGACCAGTCGGCACCGTTGCCGGGCAGGAGGCGGCGCGCAGCCGCGAGGATGTTCATGGGATCTCTCTGGGGAGCGGACGCGTGGCGTGCGGCGCATCCGCGTTTCCGCGGCGAGGCCAGAACGCCAGCGACACCGATGCGGCTGCGACCCAACAGATGCCCGCGGTCCAGAGATCGTGCGACATGAAGTGCGCGCCGCGCAGCTGTTGCGCGATA
>JAYUIZ010000036.1:0-1137 GCA_043765595.1 Lysobacter sp.
TGCGGCGGGATGTTGGTGGCCATGCCCACGGCGATGCCGGCCGAGCCGTTGACCAACAGGTTGGGCAGCCGCGCCGGCAGCACGGTGGGTTCCTTCTCCGAGCCGTCGTAGTTGGGCGCGAAATTGACCGTTTCCTTGTCGATGTCTTCCAGCATCTCGTGCGCGATCTTGGACAGCCGGATCTCGGTGTAGCGCATGGCCGCGGCGTTGTCGCCGTCAACCGAACCGAAGTTGCCCTGGCCGTCCACCAGCATGTGGCGCAGCGAAAAGTCCTGCGCCATACGCACGATGGTGTCGTACACCGCGGTGTCACCGTGCGGGTGGTACTTGCCGATCACGTCGCCGACGATGCGGGCGCTCTTCTTGTACGGGCGGTTCCAGTGGTTGCTGAGCTCGTGCATGGCGAAGAGCACGCGCCGGTGCACGGGCTTCAGGCCATCGCGGGCATCGGGCAGGGCGCGGCCCACGATCACGCTCATGGCGTAATCCAGATAGCTGCGGCGCATCTCGTCTTCGAGATTGACGGGGATGATTTCCTTCGCGAGATCGGTCATTACGACTTCTTATGCTGGAGTGACGGCGTGGCTGTGCGGACGCCGCGGCGGGGCAGACCGCGGACCGCCAGCGCATGCAGCGAGGCAGCCGGGGAGTCTTCCGGAAGGCGTACGCGGTCCATGCGCGAAGCGGGAATGGTAGCACGCGGGGGCATTCCACGCCCCGCCGCAACCGGCATTTTTCCCATGCAGAAACAGCGACTTGCGAACGCCTCCGCGACTTCGGCGGCGGCATCGCGAAAAGCGCGGCTTAGTGGCCGAAGAAAGTCTGCATCGAAACGCGGTTCGGGCGTTCGACGACGCCGCGGTCGGTGACGATGGCGTCGATCAGTTCCGAAGGCGTGACATCGAACACCGGGTTCCAGGCCTGCACGCCCTCGGCAGCGGTGCGGACGCCGCCGATGCCCAGCAGTTCGGCGGGGTCGCGTTCCTCAATCTCGATCTTGCCGCCGCTGGCCGTCGCCATGTCGACCGTCGACGATGGCGCCACCACCATGCATTTCACCCCGTGGTAGCGGGCGGCGATGGCGAGCTGGTAGGTGCCGATCTTGTTGGCGACGTCGCCATTCGAGCAGATGCGGTC
>JAYUIZ010000037.1:0-3307 GCA_043765595.1 Lysobacter sp.
TATGGAAGAACTGCGAGCGAAAACTCAATACAAGTCTGCAATTCGTAAATCTTGCATTCTTGGCGCTGTTGCTCAGAAGATTTTGAACAGGCTCTAAGCGTTGCTGCGGGGACGGTGGCGGTGGCGGCCCAAGCCTTGACCACCATCTCATCGGCCGCTTTCATCGCCTCAATGAAGTCGAGCGTGTCCTCTCGTCCCGTCGTCTGCACGGTGCCGAAATCAACGCCGCCCACTCGGACATTGGAAGCAGTCCAGGGCCGATCCACGCCAGCTTCCGCGGCACGCTGGGCGCTTTCCAGAAGTTTCTTGACGTCGACCATATCGCCCCCCTTCCTTAGGCGATCGAATGCCCCGGAGAGTGCCACAGCCTGCAAGGCTGCGGATAGACGCGCAGCGTCGCCCCGCAGTCCATGCAGGGAGCGAACGATCGAGCCAAACCCCAATCGTGGTGCAAGATCGCGGGGCACCCGGAAGCGCACATACAACCCGCTCGGGCGAGCCAGCAAGTAAGGCTTCGGCATAAAAAATGGTTCCTCGAATGGTTCCTTGGGCAAGGAACCGCTCGGGAACCATTTCGAGAAAAACCCTTTGAAACTCAGTGCGTTGCGCACATCGGGGTCAATCTGGAGCGGGTGATGGGAACAGATCCCTTCACGCTCTATATCTTTCCCAATCAACCATTTAGCGCGCGACCGGGTCCGAAAAATCGATACCTAAAACGATACCTGAGAGACGCATACGTTAGCGCGGCCCGGCGGTCTGCTACAAGCGCCACAATGATGCCGTTGGATCGAGGCGGAAAATTTCTGATCAAGGAGCCGCCGCGAGTCTTGCCCTAAACACAAATAGGACTCCGCACGTTCGTCACGACGGAATACTGCCGCTCGAAGTCGATTTTTTAGAACATCTTCCTGCTACCTTTCACGAAGTATCAGATTTGTGAAAAAGTTCTAACTTCTGCACCTTGCGGTAATCGCAAATACTGTTTCGATGCATGTTCCCCCGAAGCGCGAGGAGCGCAAACATGCAACAGCTAGAACCAAAGTTGGAAATCGCCAGTCGCCTCTTAAGCGGCATCATCTCTCAGGACCGCAATCGCAAACTCGGCGACCGTTCAGACGACATCCGTCATTCGTTGGAGGTGGCTGAGGAGCTCATTCGGCAAAGCGACGGACGAACCCCGCCGAACCTTGACCTGGCACTTAACCCTCCAACACCTATCAAAACGCGCGAAGCCGTGATTGAGCGCGAGCAGGTTTCACTGGAAGAGCTGCGCAACAATCGCAAGCGCCAGGCTCCGCCAAGAGCCTCAGACCTAGTCAAAGGGCCAACGTTGCACTAGAGATGGGGTGCGGTGCCACAGGGGGAACCGCGCCAATGCCGACTTTAAGGCCCCGCCTCCGGCGGGGCTTCTTCATTTCATCTTCGGCATTTGCCGGCTTCTGCCTGCTGTCGCAGCTGGGTCGATGGAGGCCATGAGATTGGCCTTTGGCTCCGAGTCGGGGACTGTTGCCGGCACCACCTCGACTTCCCCATCGGAACCGATGGGATAGCGCTTCAAAATGCCGATGCTCCATTCTTCCAACGCGGCAGCGCTGGCACGCGTCTGCGTTAGATAGGCTTGCTCGGCGTCAAAGCTTGTCGCTTGGCGTGCCTCTCTCACAACTTTTGTTCGTGCCTCAACCTCCGCCAACCGGCGCGTCCGTCGTCTCGCCCACTCCTGCCGCGACCATAAGGCCGGGCGCGGATGCTCTGCATCGAAGTGCTCTAAAGCTCGGTGCGCTTGATGTAACAACGTCTCAGCACGCTTGGCGGTTGCCTTCCGACGCGCAAGTCTGGAGACATCGTGCTTAAGCTTCTTCAGGCGTCTAACCAGCTCGCGCACGTAAACCGCGAATGGGGCATCCCGAACAAAAGTCCCTATAAGCTCCGCTCGATGCCGTATTACTTGCTCGGTGGCTTTTAGCGCACTCTCCACCGAAGCAACGAAGCCCTCTTCCCACAAGCGCGCCGCTTCTTCCAAAGCCACGGTCGCCGCCTGCTTTCTACCAGTAGGTGTCGCCAAGGTCTGGGAGTCAGCTTCGGTCAGGGCGACCCCCAACCCACGCACGACACGGATGTCGCCATCACCTGGCACCGAGGACAACGTCAAAGAAGCGCCATGGCTGCGTTCGCGGCACGCCTGTTCATGGGTGTGCCCCTCGGGGACGGGCATGACTCGGCCCTGGTCCTCAAACTGCGCCAGTAGTGCTTCAAAGTGAGCGTCGTTACCATGAGCGATGTCCAGATTCGCTTGTAACCGCTCCGTGTCTTCGCCTTTTCGCTGCAAGGCCGTGGCATCTTTGCCGATGTGCTGGGCCGGCTGGCGCGTAAGTGCAATCGCCGCCGGCACGTCGCCGCGCGCAAGAGCAGCATCGGCTTGCGCTTCGAGACTGCGATGGTCTACGCGTGCGTCGATTTGGGCTGCTTTGAGATGCGCATTAATGGTGGTCGCCACCATTTCGCGCGTCCATTCGACCTCGATTCTGCCGGACGCCCCGCCATCAAGCTCGCGCGTTTTGTCGTTGAGCCCCTCACTGCCGATTCGGCGCGTGGTCGCCAGGATGTGCGCGTGGTAGTTCAAGCCGTCCGGCGTGTCGGGCGCATGGATGCTGGCTTGAACGGCGAATCCGTAGCGTTCTACCAGCGCACGGGCTAGCGCCGACACCAGTTCGGAGCGCTGCACATCGTCCAACTCGTGCGGCAGTGCGATTTCGAACTCTCTGGCGACGGTTGCGTCTTTGCGCCTCTCGGCGGCCTCGGCCGCCGCCCATAGCTGGGAAGGCATGAAAGCCCAATCGGGGGCTTCGTCGGGCGCGACGCAACGTGTTTCGACAACGCCGCCGCGCCGGCGATAGTCGTGCCGTGTGCCGCGCTCGTCAATGAGCAGCAGCCCAGCGCGATAAGCTGCGGCGGCGATTGACGAGTGTTCCTTGGCTCTGCTGAAGGTTTTGATGCGCGTGTGATAAATCGCCATTTCTTTGCTCCTTGTGGACCGTGCGAGGTTCTTTATGCCTTGGCATTTCGCTTTGGCAAGATCCGTTCCGGAGGCGAAGCCGATGGCGCACGCATTACCGCAGGTAATGCCTAAGTGCGCTCTTCGCTCGTTTTCTTTTGCCCTATTTTTTAGGCTTTAAGTGTTTGCGATCAAAAAAATTCAGCAGTGACAACGAAGTTGACGACACGGGATTCTTTGATTGAATCGATTCATCACCATCGACATGAAGCGAGGATTCCATGGAACTCAATACGCACCTCCACGAACGCA